>JAFVHT010000032.1 GCA_017474285.1 Acetobacter sp. | reverse complement strand
CGTTAATGATGAGCGTAATGGACCGGTGATTCGGGCCAATATTGCTAAAGCCTTTTGCCTTGTGGCGTATAACGCAGAAGAAACTGATAGAACAAAACAAAAAACACTTCTCAACGAAGTAGTAAACCAAGTCATGGCGTTGAGCTATGGCAACAGCAAAGACGAGGAACAAGAGGAACAAAAAGAAAGTCATACCAAAGGCAGTGTTTCTTCTCTCCAACGGATGTTGTTTTTGTTGAATCGTGTTGATGCTTTTTATCGACATGACGATGCTTCTAAACAATTAGAGAAATTTAAGGGTGAAGTAACAACTCAACTACGTGGAAAATTGGAGGAAGCTCTTCCAAATCATAAAAAAACAATTAAGAAAGCAACACATGATCTAGCACAGATTTGTTCTTTACCTGCTTTATTGGCGGTTGAAGCCGATCTCTTGTGGAAAGCCCCAGAAAAACAAGCTGAGGTTTTGAAAAGATTTGATAAAGAATTTGGAAATATCTTTCCAAAAGACTATTTCGATGAGTTTCCTCGTAAAATTAAGGATATTGAACAACTTAAAGAAGAACAAAAAAAGGACCTGATCCAAAAAGCTTTAGAATGTTCTTATGGGGAAGCGTTTGAAAAGCGTTTGTCGTCTCATATTACAGAGACCTTTTTTGAAATTGTGTTTGATGTGCCTCTTCGTAATTTATCGGAGACCTCTGGTCATCTTGTACAAATGCTTGATACGTTAGTGGAGAGGTATAAAGCTCGGACAGAGCAAGAAGCACAAGAAGCACAACTTCGATTGAGAGAAATTGACGACAAGCTTTCTAACGAGATACAAAAAATTTCTGAGATATGTAGATGTGTTATAACCATCACAAAGGATACAAGTGAGAAGATGGAAGCAAGGCTTGGGGGGGGTAAGAAAACCTTGTGATGAGTTGGAAGAGTATATAGACATGCCCGATGTTCTGCTTCCTCTTATAGATGCGATGGACGATGTTTTGTTTGAACCTTATAAAGATTTACTTTTCTATGTTAAGGAGTTTATGGAAGGTGGTATATCAGTACCATCGCCTTTGATGGTTGGGCTTAAAGAACTAGATGGGTTTAATGAGGCTATAGAACGATTGAGAAAATCGCCATACCATCGTTATTACAAAGAGGGGTGTGATTTCATTCAGGATAATGATGCGGCTATAGAAAATGCACTTGTTGCGTTTATGCCTGAATTATCTCGCATGGCAGTAAGGGTTATTCAAAAAGCGTTGGAGATTTCTTCTTATCGTATTCGAGACGCTTTTGCGATTTGCTCTGGTAAAGTCTTTGCAAAAATGAAAGGTATTATAGAGAAAGAGACATCTCTTTTGACCGATTTTCCAGGCTTGTGTACTATTTTTGATTTTGAGGGGGAGTATGCACTTCCGCCGTCTATGAATGTGGATATTTCTTTTAAAGTCAAACAAGAGACGAAGGTTTTTACAAGAACGGAAGAAGTGCCAAGAAACTGGTTCATGAAATGGCTTTTTGGATCGGAAACAAAAGTGGTAAGAGAACAACAGGAGGGGATTAAAGTACCTAGCCTGGATCAACTTCTTAATGCTTCACTTGAAAAACTTCTAGTGTATATTTCTGAGGATTTGCTCGGAACATTTGCACAAGAACTTAACGGAAGGGTTTCAAAAGGTCTTATTGAATATCAAGGAGCAATTGAAGAAAGTGTCAAAATGATAACAATAGAGACTAAGGAAAGAAATCAGAAACTAGAAAGGTATAAAAAGCGTATTGTTAAAGTCGTTCAAGAAATTGAGAAAAAACGTAATACGTGACAATAAAAAAGGCTTTATCTAAAGAGAGATAAAGCCTAATAGGTTAAAATTGAGGGTAGACAAGCATGATAAAAGAAAGCGAGACTTCTCATTATCTTCCAGGTGATGGAGGGTGTGTGAAAGACGTGAAAGACATTATTGAATCAAAATGTCTTCAAAAATTGAAAGATGTTCAAAAGCAAATTGAACAAGGTCAATTACTAAGCGCTGTTTTACAGACAATCGAGCTGTTAGTGTTCTTTTCTGAACAGATTAGAAAAAGTGGAGTAAAAGCCATCATTGCTGAGAGTCCAAGCGTGTTGTCTCTTTTGCATTCAGTTGTTTCACATTTACCTTTTAGGTTTAAGAAACTATTTCTCGAATTACTTCCTCAAGAAATTCAAAAATGTTTCTCTCCTATGCTTTGCCAACCAACTCAAGAAGGAAGTGTCTCAAAAAATCCTTGTCTCGTTTTTGCTCTTTCTTTAAGTGTGGGAGATATTAAAAAGATAGGTGAAAAAACCAATTTAAAAGCGTATGTCAGGCAAGCCTTATCTTATTGGGTTGGGGAAGAAAAAGAATGGGGAGAGCTTTTGAAAAAGTTAGAAAAAGAAAACGTTAAAGAACTTTCTTTTTCAGAACTGACCAAACAAGACGACAGTGTTGATGCCATTATAATTTCATGCGTGAACATGAGACAGAATGATGAAAATGGCACATTTTTAGCGTTTGTCAATACAGTAGAAAAACTTGATAAAATTTCCCAAGACATAAAATTTTATACTTATCCAAGGAAATTAAACATTCTTAGTAAAGAGTTCGGATTCCGAAAAGGGTAATCTTTGGAATAAAAAGGGTGCATGCTAGAAAATAGGGGGTGTTTGAAAGATGTAAAAACGGGACAATAAAAAAGAAAACGGCTTGTATACGTATTTTATGGTTGACTCACCCTCCTTTTATTATTTTACTTTAGACGGGGGGAGATGATTTTTAAAGCTTTGTTTAAGATTACGAAAAATAAGCGTATAAAAGCATCTCTCTTTCTTTAGAGTCACTCTTGATGCTAGTTGTGTTTTAGGTGCTGTAAAATGCAAAAGAATGTAAAACAAGAAAAAATATCTTTAAAACAACGATTTGAACAAAAACTAACAGAGTGGGATAATCGTGTCACCACGATTCAAAGACTGACGTCTGAGATTGAGAAAATCTTATCAAAAGACCTCACAGAAGACCAACGTTGTGAAATGCAGGGTGGGTTTGATAAATTGGGGCACGCCTTTGCTGTTTTTCGAGAGCAATCTGTTCATCCAGAATTGACATTAGCCACAACAGGTACGACAAGTTCTGGTAAAAGCACTTTAGCTAATTTCCTTATTGGAGAGAGTATTCTTCCCTCTGCTGTGCAGGAAATGAGCGCAGGGCTTGTTAGAGTTAAACATAGTAACAAGCGCCGCTTGACTATTCCTCAAACACAAGGGGCAACATGGGAAACAGGCACGTGGGAGAATGTATCAGCAAGCGATGTGTGTCATCGTCTTAAAGAAACAATGGACGCTTTCCGTAAAGAAGAGGAAAGTGTTGAAGAACTTGAACCTGTTATTTTTGACGTTGAGTGGCCTATTCGTCTTGTTGAAAGAAAAGGAAAACTCGATCTTCCTGAGGGAACACAATTTACAATTTTAGACCTTCCCGGGCTTAAATCTGTTAATGATGAACGCAATGGTCCTGTTATTCGAAAGAATATTGCTAAGGCTTTTTGCCTTGTGGCGTACAACGCGGAAGAAACTGATAGAACAAAGCAAAAAATACTTCTTAATGAGGTGGTGAACCAAGTTATAGCGTTGAGCTACGGAGAGGGGGGAGGGGAACATGCTGAAAGTTGTGTCGGTAACGTTTCTCTTCTTCAACGGATGTTGTTTTTGTTGAATCGTGTTGATGCTTTTTATCGACATGACGATGCTTCTGAACAATTAGAGAAATTTAAGGGTGAAGTAACAACTCAGCTACGTGGAAAATTGGAGGAGGCTTTTCCTGAGCATGAGAGTGCTATTGAGAAAATAGAGCTTACGCAAGTTTGTTCTTTACCGGCTTTGTTGGCTGTTGAAGTCGATAGACTTTGGGAAGATCCTGAAAATCAAGATAAAGTCCTTAAGAAAATTAAAAGGTTATTTCAACAAATCTTTCCAGAAGATTATTTTGATGAGTTTCCACGTAAGCTTGAGGAACTTACAAACGAACAGAAAAAAGAGTTTATCACACAAACGTTCAAATCTTCTTATGGGATTACGTTTGAAGAGAGTCTATCGTCCCATATTTCTGAGAGTTTCTTTGAACTTGTGCTTGATGTGCCTCTTCGTGAGTTGTCGGAGGCTTCTGCTCAGCTTGTACAAATTCTTGATATACGTGTTGAGGAATATACACAGCGGAGTGCTGAACAAGCAGAAGAAAAACTGCGTTGTTTGGGGCGGGCTAGAGCGGAGCTTGAAAGCAATGTGTGCCAAATTTTTGGTATTTACGAGCGTGTTTGTGCCGTTATAGGTAATACAGGTGAGAAGATGGAAACAAGGTTTGGGGATTTGAGAGCGCCTTGTTTTGAGTTGGGGGATTATATAGGTATGCCCGATGTTCTACTCTCTCTTATAGATGCGATGGACGATGTTTTATACGAACCTCGTAGAGATCTACTTCTCTATGTTAATGAATTTATGGAAGGTGGCACGCCAGCACCAGCGCCTTTGATGGTTGGGCTTAAAGAATTAGATGCGTTTAATGAAGCTATAGAGCGATTGAAAAAATCGCCATACCATCGTTATTACAAAGAGGGAGCAGCGTTTCTTGAGGGTGAAAATGACGCTGTGGAAAGTGCTCTCGTTGCGTTTATGCCTGAATTGTCTCGTATCGCAGTAAGTGTTATTCAAAAAGCGTTAAATATTTCTTCGCATCGTATTCAAGAGGCTTTTGCGATTTGCTCTGATAAAGTCTTTGCAAAAATGAAAGATATTATAGGGAAGGAGACATCTCTTTTTACGGATTTCCCGGGTTTGCGTACGATTTTTGAAGGAGAAGTCACCTATGCACCTCCACCGTCTATGGATGTGACGATTTCTTATAGCGCTGATCAAGAGACGAAGGTTTTTACAAGAACAGAAGAAGTACCAACAAATTTCTTAAGAAAATGGCTTTTTGGGAGAAGAATAAAAGAGGTTAGGGAAGAGAAAAAGGTTATAAAAGTACCTAGTCTTGGCGAATTGTTTAGGGATTTTGAAGGAGAGAGCGATAAATCGGTTGCGGCTGAAGTTAATAAACTTCTAACGTATATTTCAGACTCGTTGTTGGATCCATTTATGGAAGAATTGACGGGGAGGATTAACAAAGGTGTTCATGCGTATCAAAAGGCGATAGGAGCAAGTATTGGTACTATCACAGAAGAAACTGAGAAAAAGAATATGCTTTTAGAGGATTATAAAAAACGTATTGTTGAATCCTTGAGAGAGAAGTCTGAAGAGAACACGTAAAGTCGCTAACAGACATGGCGGAAAAAAGGGATTTTGCTGAGAAGAGGTAAGGCTCAAAAGATAAAATCTAGGGTCATAGGATGAGCAGACGGAGATATTAACATTTATGTCGGAAACAGATGCAAAGACACAAACTGATACAACAACTACGGTAGCTGTAAGTCATACACCATCAACGAAAGCATCAAGTGGTTATACTAAATTGGGAGAAATTGGAGGGGTTCTTCTAGGCATTATTTTAATTGTAGTCTTTGCATTGAAATGGGTTAAAGAGCGTCAACATGTTGAGGAAGAGACGCAGCTTCAAGAGTCTTCATCTCAACAAGAAAAGCTTCTTGTAGAAGAAGAAAAAAAAATCATCTCTCCAGGAAAACCTGTTTATTTAGCGATTTCTGTAAGAGTGAAAGACGTTAAGAAGAACGATACTGTCATTGCGTGGTTTAGACATGCGTCATCCTATTGGATTGGAGAAGAAAAGGCATGGAAAAAACTTTTGAGTAATTTAGAAAAAATGGGTGTTGAGAAACAACGATTTATTTTCTTCGATGATATTGCACTACAAGAAGATAATGTTGACGTTATTATTGCTTTTCGTGCTACATGGCCGGATAACAAAGCTAGAGTTGATACTTTTTTGACTGTTATAGACGTTATCAAAGAGGCAGATCCTCACCCTAATGAGGTTACTTATTATCTCTATCCTAGAAAAGTAAATCTTCTTGGAAAAGAATTTGGTTTTCGGAAAGGATAAATATCAAATCCAACTATTTTTAACGTGTAAGGCTATTAGGTTGGTTAATGGTATAGCTAGAGCACAAGGGTTTGTGCGTATGATAGCGTATAATTGTATTCTATAAACGTGAAACAGGCTATAAAAACATCCTCTTAAACTAAAAATAATAAAAAATGATGTTTAAGAGGAAAATACTTAACCTTTAAAGAAAGAGGGCATAGACGAAACTATGCCCTTAATCTGTTTTTACCCAATCTTTAAGCTTGTATCGTTATACTACGCTTAATGAAGTCTATTCTTGATGAGGTTTGTCAGAAAGCAATTCTGTTTTATTGGGGCGGTTATTCCACTCTTGCGCATCAGCAGGTGGCGTGCCTTTACGCGTGATATTGGGCCATAACGCTGCGTATTTTGCGTTAATCTCAGTCCATGCTGCGGCACGATCATCACTATCAGGGAGAATCGCTTCTGCTGGGCATTCAGGCTCGCAGATGCCGCAATCAATACACTCATCAGGGTTGATCACAAGAAAGTTTTCCCCTGCATAGAAACAATCAACGGGGCAAACTTCTACACAATCCATAAATTTACAACGAATACAATTTTCAGTGACCACGTAGGTCATGGTTATCTCCAAAAGTTATTAGAGAGTAAAAGCACAAAAACGCATTTGCATATAACCAAATATATAAATGCGGGATAAATAAGGGGTAAAGAGGAAGCGTAGAACGCTATATATCAGCATTTTAACACGACCCCTTAAAACAACCCTATTATAAAGACTTTTTTGTAAAGAGCAACCTATTTGTACTTTTTTCTTTTTTTGACGTCTTTCTTATGTTGATATTATTTTGTAGATCCATTTTTTTATAAATCCTTTGTTGGTGAGCATATTATTTCTAAAAAAGGGGTAGAGAAAAAAGTGTTTTAGAGGTACGTTTTAGAAAGCGCGTGATATAATTTTTTGTAGATGTAATACAAAGATTATGGTTAACGCGATGGGGTTTTCCTTTGCTTGAACGTAAAAATCCTAAAAAAGGAGAAAATCGGTTATGGCAACACGTGACTCTAAAAATAAAATGGATTGGTCTAACTACTGGCGTGTTGGAAACTCTCATCAGGCGCAACATAGAGTCTATGCTGTGCGAGCCTCTGAATGGAAAAATCAAATAGCCTCACAAATGGGGGAAAAAGCGGTTGCTTTTGCTGAAGCTTGTGGTTTTGTTGCTAAAGTTGGAGAAACGCTTTTACTACCTGATGAAAATGGGCAATTGAACGCACTTTTAGGTATTCCTGAATCATCTGTGCGTGATCCTTATGTTTTTGGAGCATTGCCTTCTGCTTTACCAAAAGGGGAGTGGTGGGTTGATACGCCTGACGATGTGTTGCGAGAGGATGTTCTTTTAGGTTTTGGGTTAGGGGCTTATCGTTATACGCTGAAAACTGAATCAAAAATAACAGGTCCACGCTTATTGGTGCATAAAAAAGAGAAAGAGGGGCTTGCTTTTCATATGGTACGCTCTTTTTGGTTAGCGCGTGACCTGATCAACACACCAGCAAATGCTCTTGGTCCGTTAGAACTTGCGCAACAGGCGTGCCTTGCTCTTAAACCTTTTGACGCAAAAATAGAAATCGTTGATGGAAATAGTTTAACAAAAGCCTATCCATTGGTAGCGCATGTGGGAAAAGGTTCTTTACGGGAGCCTTGTGTGTTTGTTGCCCGTTGGTCTAGTGATAAGGCTAATAAAAACTCTCCATTGATTTCATTGGTAGGAAAAGGGGTTTGTTTTGATAGTGGAGGATATGATCTGAAATCATCTTCGGCTATGTTGCGGATGAAAAAGGATATGGGTGGGGCTGCAACTGTTTTAGCGTTAGCGCAGTTAATGATGGCACAAGATTTGCCTCTTCATTTGGAACTTCGTTTAGGATGTGTTGAAAATAGTGTATCAGGGAACGCTATGCGCCCGTTAGATGTGGTTAAAAGCCGTGCTGGGATGAGTGTTGAAATTGGTAATACCGATGCTGAGGGGCGGCTTGTATTGGCAGATCTGTTATATGAGGCAGCAGAAGAAGAGCCTGATTTATTGTTGGATGTAGCAACATTAACAGGGGCAGCACGTATAGCATTAGGACCTGATTTACCAGCACTTTTTTGCCGTGATGATAAAATAGCGTCTCTTTTTTATGAAGCCTCTGTATCAGAGGTGGACCCATTATGGCGTTTGCCGTTGTGGTCTGGATATGACACATGGTTAGACAGTAAAGTAGCGGATATAAGCAATGTCTCAAGCCGTTCTATGGCGGGGGCGATAACAGCAGGGTTATTCCTTGGGCGTTTTGTGAAGCCAGAGCAAAAATGGGTACATATTGATAGTTACGCGTGGAATGACTCGAACCGTCCTGCACGCCCTGAAGGGGGAGACGCTCCTGCTTTAAGGGCTCTCTTTAAAGCAATATGTACGTTATACGAAATATAATATAAAAGCCCTATGCTTTATAGCGTAGGGCTTTTTGTTTTGTAAAGTAAAGGATTTGTATTAGAACCAACACCTTACCTAAAGTAGCACGTTAATAAAAACCTGCTTATCTTTTTTGAAAGCCATAGCGAAGAGGGTTGAAATCACGAGGGTACATATAATAAGTAGAAGGGGAAAGATTTCTCTTTTTGATTATTTTTTGTATATCCAGACTATTTTTAGGAATATCATGTTCGGGGAGGTTGGTATAGAATAGAACCACAATCTCTGCTTCATCATCTTCAGGAAGGTCAGCAGGAGAAATGGCTTCTATAGATACTTCCTTACCGTCAAAGGTTTCTTCCCATTTTTGTTTTGTATCTATCCAATAAGAAGAGGCTTGTGCAAAAAGTTCGGCAAAGTTTTCATACCCATTTTTTACCTGCCCAGATTTAAGGATAGCAGCAAAAACAACGGAAACGGGAAAAGAGGCAGAGGCTTTTGCTTGTTCTTGATGATGCCCATGATGATGGAGATGAGAAGCAGAATTGGAGTGAGAATGTGTTTCCTTATTGTTGAGAATTTTCCAAATAACATATCCAACACCTAAAACAAGAGCGATTTTTACTGTACGCGTAACACATTTTTTTAAGACCCGACACATAGTGAACTCCATGTCATCACGATATAGATTTCTCACTGTAAAGAAATACAAAGAAACACAAAAGAAAACATTGATTCTTAAAACTTTACTGCGAATATAGTATAAGCACAGAAACAAGGAGATAAGAAAAATAAAATTTATAAAGAGATTTTAAAGGACTTATGGGGGTATCTTTTGAAGATCTTTTTATAACGGTTTATACGGATTTATACAGACCAATTTTCAAAAGATGAAAACACTTAAATTTCCCTAAAACCATGGTCCAAAATATTAATGCTTTGCGGACAGAGATAGATTTCCTGATCCTGAGATAAGAGAACGTTACTCCGAATTTTGTTAAGCATATCTCTTCTATTGTTGGGTATTTCCTTTTTAGGGAGAGACGATATTTCATACGCAATAATAATATCTTCTTCTTCTTGATGTGGAACTTCTTTTAGAGGAGAAAGGTTTATCTTTTGTAAAAAATTTCTCCAAGTTTCTTTTTCCCCTATCCAATAGGAAGAAGATTTTCTAAACAAATTTATAATATCATCTTTTCCAATATTGTTGTAATCTTTTACATTAACAATAGCAGAAAATATAACATCTTTTGTTTCGTTTTCTTGACTATTTGAATGGTTAGGGTGTGTCTTTTTATACAATAAAGTACCGACACCCACTACAGCTATCCCTGTCACTGCTACTACTACTACTACTACTACATTTACACCATCTATATCTATCATGTTATGAGCCTCCACCTTTTTTAAGAAAATATGTAATATTAAAGAAAAACTTTTTTAATTTTGTTTTCCTAACTTCAAAGTTGTGGAAGATCAAAATCCATTTTTGAAAGTATGTCTTTATACTTCTGTACGTTTTGTTCTGTTTCCTTACTTTCCTGTTCATAAGATTCATCTTTTTTCATGAGAATATTTTTGTATTTAGCAACGTTTTCCTTAATTCTTGTGTCAAGAAATTGAGAAAAATGCTCTACAAAAGAGACAATGTAATCTTCAAAATACTTTAATATATTTTCATTTTCCAGGACTTGTTTTTCAAGTATTTGAGGAATAGAAGAAGTTTTTATACCTGATTCTTTAATTTTTTTTGGTCCAAGCAGGAAGTCGAGAATGCCAAGGCCTCCCCTTAGTCGTTCTACTACTTGTTCAGTTTCCGGGAATTCAAAAGATATAGATATTTTTAAGCGTAACTGAGGTAACATCTTGTCGCTGATAAAAATATCTTTCAACCCAGCAAACTCCTTTAGTTCTTCTTTGAATTTTTCACGACATGTCTCTTGAAATTTTGTTAGAAGTTGAGTTTGACATTTTTGAAAGGAATCTTGAAGACGGTAGCTAGAGACTAGTACAGAATCTTGAATCACTTCATTAAGGGTAATAGAGACAGCTTTTTGCAAGTCTAAAATAGCACTTTGAATCTTTCTAGAGGAACCATCTTTATTTTGAAGAAAGCCACCTTTAAGAAGGATATTTTTATCTGGAAATAGTTTAGAGAAGTTTTCTAAACTTGTACTAAATTGATCAAAAGACGGAAAAGTAGTCAGTTCTTGGTCAGGAAACTCTTCTTTATTTTTAGAATTTAAGACGTGTACAAAGTAATCATCCAGCATCTTAATGGGTTTTATTAAAACATCATGATGTAATTTACGAAGAGGAGAGAGAAGATTGGGTTGGCCTATGAAATCCTCAAGGACCTTACAAACGTGACCTAAACTTTTTAACCAATAAGAATTCTTATTATTTTGTGTTTCTGTTCGTTGTTTTGTTTCCTGAATTTTTTCTTCAATATCTTTGAGAAGCTTCTTATAGGGCTCCGCTTCTTTTAAAATTCCTTGACAGACAAAATTAAGACGTTTCTTTTTCTGATCAATTTGTTCCTTTGTCCATTTCATGTGAGCAAAAAGGCTTTGATCAAGTGCACTCCGTAACTTTACAAAACTCTCATAGAGTTGAATTCTAGCACCACCGATGATAATTTCAGAAAGATTGTGTGTGATATGGTCTTTGAGATGCCTTAAAAAGTCATCTGCAAAAGAACATTCGAGTGTCTTTTTAATGATAGCATCACATTGACTATCATCTAAATTTTTAATACTTCCCACTTCTTCTTCCCAATAATCATCCCCAAACAAAACACTATAATGTTTTTTAATATTACGAATATATTCGATTTTTTTCTCTAGTGTCTGTGCACGTTGTGCGTTGACAGCGAACAAAGCGGGCTCAGAACAAATTTGAGCGTCAAATTTTATAGCGTTAATAGACTCGTTTTCTTCAGGGAGTCTTTCTCTTAATGATTCGCAAACTTGTTCTTTAATACGTCGTTTGAAACGATCAAGGGCGTCGACATTATTGTCATTATGAGACTTGAAAAAAGCATCAATTCTGTTGGGAATAAAGAGCATTCGGTTTACAGAAGATGAGGCTGTTTGTAATTGAATAACGCTTTGAACAATGTCTTGAATCAGTTTTTTTTCTGTCTCATTGTTTATGTCGTAAGCATTACAAACGATCAAGCAAAGCGCTTTGGTGATATATTGCATGATAACTTGTCTATTATGATCATCATGCAAAGAATTTAATCCGGGTAAATCTACAATAGTTATTCGTGCATTTTCTGGTAGACCAAATTGTGCTTTTTCTTGTTTTTGCATTAAGCGAATAGGCCATTCAACCTCAAAACACACAGGTTCAAGAGAAGGATTTTTTTGTCGTTTTTCGCGAAACGCGTTCATTGTATCTCTAAGTCGTGTGCGGATATCGTCTGCCTTGAGATTAAACCATTGTCCTACTTCCCACGCGTCTTCACGTCCTGTTTTTCGGGTATTTTCAAACTGCGTTTCTCGCCATGCGAAATTTTAACAATACCTGCACTCATTTCATTATGATCCACAGGCAAAATCTTTTCACCGATCAAAAAATTGGCAAAAGTACTTTTACCAGCACTTGTTGTGCCTGCTATAGCAAGAACGACTTCGGGAGAATGAAGTATTTTAAGAAGTTCATTATAATTTTCCTCTAATGAAGCGTGTTGACGTCTAATCGTTTGGTAGTTATCGTGATCTTCTTTTTCCTGAAGAGTAGATTCAACTGTGCGTGTAAAGTCAGTGATCTTCTCAAACTTTTTTGTCCAGAACCGTTCTTCTTGTGCAAAAATTTCTTTAATACTCTTAAGACTCATTGTTATAACTCCTTAATGTGAAAGAAAGTAATTTTTAAGAATACGGCGATTGTCCTTAAGTAAAATATAAGAAAGCCGCATTAACTCTAGAGCAGAACTTCCAAGAGGAACATCAGAAGGAACTCCCAAAATTTGACGTAGATCGTCTATTGAGTGATGACGTTGGGCATCTTCGTAAGACAATAAAGAAAGATTTGCCCATTTTCGTAAGTCTTCGATCTTGTCTTGAATAGGTAAGATATCGATGGGCGGCTCTTTTATGGCTTGTTTGAAGAGATTTTTCAGTCTCTGAATATCATCATGATGCTTGTTTGTTTTTTGTAATTCTTTTTGTGGTTTTTCTTCTGCGAGAAGGAGAATGTCTTGATCTTGTTGTTGTACAATATTGTTTAAATTATCAAAGAGAATTTTATAATATTCTAGCAAATAGACACGGTTACCTTCACTATACAGTTCCCATAGGGTAATTTCTTGTAAGAGGGTTTTCTGCTCTTCTTGAACATAGGGTAAAAGTCTTTTGGCATGTTCAACACATATAGCAAAACCGTCATTTCCTAGGATTTTTCTCGCGCCACACCACGCGCCAAGCGCAAAAGTGATTCCAATTAGAAAGGGTAAGCGTGCTGGACTACCAGTAGCTTGCTCTTTAAAATGGGTCTCATACTGACTAATGAGAGAACGTGCTAACTTCTCAATGTGTTCGAGATCGCTTTGCGGTAAAGTATTTTGCTGAACAAGAAGGTTAAGGCAAATAGAATAATTAGTCGTCAGCTCGTGAAAACTCTCTTTAAGAGATTGGGTGAGAACTTTGTTTGTAGCATTTTTAATATCTTCACGTATTTTATACTCACTAGAATGGATTTGATGTCTTAAATCATCCAGTAAAGCAAGTTGTTCTGCTTGATTGCGATTAACGCAAGATAAAAGATTCTCTGTTTGTTGATATAAATCTGAAACTGACTTAGAAATATCTTTAACAAGTCTGTTAGACAATTCAGATAGGTCAGATTCTGTGTTTATAGGATCATTTTTATGATGTGAGAATTGTTGCTGTACACTTCTAAAATTCTCAATAATGCTAGGGATATGTTTGGAAGTCTTGTTGATTGATGCAGCAAAGCTTTCTACAGACCGACCAACGCTTGCTACCCGATTGAAGCCTTTATCGAGCTGCTCAAGTTTTGAGGGGGGGGGGGGTGGTCATTTTTTTGTAGAGCGAGTGAGCTTTGCCTGCTAGACTTATAGTAGCGCTGACAAGCGATATTAAATTCTTTAGTTGCATTACTATACCCATATCCTTTCTTACTTTTTTTGTAATTGGGTTACTTTTACTACTTCTCTTAGCATTATTAAATACTATTAAATTGTCAATAGTTTTTTGAACATCATTTCTTAGGCAGCCAAAAAGTTTTGCGTTTTTTCGGTTCTAGGTCTCATTCAATAGATGATTCAGCACGTGATTCAGGAAATGTTTCACGATTTGACTCACCACCTCTAGGGCGTTCAGAGGGCAACATTTGCCCTGTAACAGCATAGTAAATACGCTCTGCAATATTGGTGGCGTGATCTCCAATCCGTTCAAGGTTTTTGGCAATCACCAGTAAATGAATACAAATGCCTATATGGCGTGGGGTTTCCATCATATAGGTGACAAGTTCACGGAACATCGTCGTATAGAGATCATCAATAATGGTATCAGAACTCCATACCTCGCAGGCAATGTCGGCATCGTTATTAACCATCGCGGTAACAGTACGGTGAAGGTTTTCTTCTACCATATGCCCCATAGCCCGTAACGAACTAAACGAAAAACCATCATCAAGCGGTGTTGCTTTACGTGAGCGGTGTGCAATGCTTGCGGCATAATCTCCAATACGCTCAAGGTCGCTACTCATTTTTAGAGCGGCTATAATCATACGTAAATCAGAAGCCATAGGTGCGCGTAATGCTAAAATACGTATACCTAAAGTTTCAACTTCACGTTCAAGGGCATCAACTTGTGGATCAAGGGCAGAGGCTTCATAAGCCGCGTGTTCATCTTGATCAACAACGGCAGCAACGGCTTTTGTGGTTTGCCGCTCAACAAGCTCTCCCATACGCCCCATAATAGCCCGTAGGCTTTCAAGTTCCTGATCATATCGGGTAATGGTATGTGTCGTTTTATACTCCATTTTAGCCTCACTAACCAAAACGACCTGTAATATAATCTTGTGTTTGTTGCTCTTTGGGGGCAGTAAACATGCGAAGCGTGCTATCAACCTCAATTAAACGCCCCATATAGAAAAAAGCGACTTGGTCAGCACAACGGGCAGCTTGTTGCATGTTGTGGGTAACAATTGCAATCGTAAATTCCGTTTTTAATTCATCAAGAAGTTCTTCAATTCTGGCGGTAGAAACAGGATCAAGGGCGGAAGTTGGTTCATCAAATAAAATAACCTCCGGTCGAATAGCAATAGTGCGTGCAATACACAAACGTTGTTGCTGCCCGCCTGACATGGTAACGGCAGAACTATGTAAGCGGTTTTGGACTTCACTCCAAAGGGCTACGCGGCGAAGCGCATCTTCAACCCGTCCATCAAGCTCTGATTTAGGAATACGTTCGTGAAGGCGAATACCAAAAGCGATATTTTCGTAAATAGACATAGGGAAAGGAGTCGGTTTTTGAAATACCATGCCTACGCGGGAGCGTAATTCGTTAAGATCTATGTCTGGGGAAAGGATATTTTGCCCGTCAAATAAGACTTCACCTGTAGCGCGTTGATTGGGATAAAGGTCATACATACGGTTGAGAACGCGCAATAATGTTGATTTGCCACACCCTGAAGGACCAATCATACCTGTGATACTTCGCAGGGGGAAATGAAGCGAAATATTATGTAGGGCATGGGTGTTGCCATAATAGAAATTTAGGTCTTTTACCTCTAAAACAGGAGGGGTATCAGGCTGCTCGACGAGTGTACTATGCAGAGCAGAAACCTCTGTAAACCCGTGAAATCCTTTTTCGGCAGCGTTTTTATGGGCAGGTGGGGGGCTTTGAGGGGAAGCAGGCACCTTGTGAGAAAGGCTTTTTTCAACGTTGTGATCAGTATTATTGTGTGGTGAAGCTTTGATAGAAAACTCTTTTGTAAAGGCTTGTGAAAGTGTGTTCCAAGAAAGATTTTCCTGTAAAAGAGGCGTTTGTGTTTTCAGAGAAAATATCTGAGGAGGTTCTTCTTGGGTCTCCTTCAAACAATGTTGAGGGGGAGTTTGTGAAGAGTTTTGAACGGGACGAAGAGTTAAGCTCATGTGCGACCTTTGTAAGTGCTTATACGTACAACAATATTAATAGCAAGAACAGCGACAGTAATCAATAAAGCACCGCTCCATGCCTCTTGCATCCAATCTTGATAAGCGGAACCTGCATATTCGTAAATAGCAAGCGGTACACTTGCCATAGGTCGTTCCATGTTAAACGATAGTTTTGAATTACCGAGCGATGTAAAAAGTAAAGGGGCTGTTTCCCCCGCAATACGGGCAAGCGCTAAAAGAATACCCGTTATAATGCCACTTTGGGCAGCGCGGAGGCAAATAAACAGTGTCACGCGCCATTTCGGTATGCCAAGAGCAATACCTGCTTCTCTGACGGAATGAGGGACGAGGCGTAGCATATTTTCAGTGGTGCGAACAATAATCGGCATAGCGAGTAAAGCAAGTGAAACGCTTCCAGCAAAGCCAGAGAAATGTTCCAACGGGGCAACCATAATTAAATAAACAAAAAGACCAATAAGAATAGACGGTGCCGATAATAACATATCGGAAACAAACCGTACTACACGTGCAAGAGGGCTCTGTGCGCCATATTCGGCAAGGTAAATGCCTGTGAGTAAACCAGCCGGTGTTGCAAGGAGAAGTGCAAATCCCACTTGGAGAATACTGCCAATAATAGCGTTCGCAAGTCCACCATTTTGGTCTGGTGCTTTCATAGAATGAGTAAAAAGATGGAGGGTAAAACCAGGCAAACCGTTATAAAGCAATGTCCATAAAAGAGACCCTAAAAAAAACAGGACAAACAAAGTAGCTCCCCAACTAGCAACAGTCGCAATACGGTCGATAAAACGGCGGCGCTTTGTTACGAAAAGGGGATGATCCGCGCGTATCAGAGAAGGGGGAGATGGCATAATGTTATCGTTATTGTTGTGAATGATTAACATCGTGCTAGAGAACCACGTGTGAGGAGCCAACGTGAGCACCAAAGAGTAAAAAATGAAATGGCCATGAGAATAGCGCCTAACGCTAAAAGAGAGGCTAATTTAAGACTTCCTGTTGGGCTTTCGGGAAATTCAAGAGCAATGAGAGAAGCAATAGAGTTGGTTGGTGCAAACAATGACCAACTTATATGGTTATTATCACCAATAACAAAAGTAACAGCCATCGTTTCTCCCATAGCACGGCCCATGCCTAATACAATACTACCGATGAATCCCTCACGAGAATAGGGTAGCATGATATAGCGAACAACTTCCCATCGTGTTGCTCCAATTCCATAGCCACTTTCACGCAGTACAGGGGGGATAGCTGTAAACACGTCACATAGAACGGCGGTCATAGAGGGGGTAATCATGATCGCTAAAACAAAAGCCGTCGTAAGAAGGCCTGTGCCAAAGCGAGGACCTGTAACAAGGGCAGAAAGAATAGGAGTAGACCCAAAAAGCCATTGGGCAAAAGGCTGTGCTACATGCGCAACAAAGGGGACAACCACCAAAACGCCCCACATACCAAAAATAATTGAGGGGATAGCGGCTAGCAATTGTACAGCCATACTCACGACAGAAAAAAGCCGCGGAGGGGCGATCATTGTCAGCCAAAATGTTGTGCCAAAAGCGAGAGGAACGGCAACAATCATTGCGAATACACTACTCGCTAATGTGCCAAAAAGAGGAGCAGCGGCTCCAAATTGCTGTGTAACGGGGTTCCAAACATTGGCAATGAGAAAACGCGGTCCGAAAACCGTAAAAGCTTTCCACCCGCCAGCAACCATAACGGCAATAATAGCCGAGACAATAACGAGCGTACCACAACCAGAGGCAATAGCAAGCCAACGGAAAAAAGGGTCTGCCGTTCGGTGCCGCGCTTTTATGGAGGTAAGATATGTCACAGCCAAACTCACCGCGCTTTTCGAACTTGTGTTGCAGAAATAGCACTCTCCTTTTGCCGCTGTAAACACTCTTTAAGGATGGAATAAGGACTTTAACGCATGTTTGTTAAAGCGCTAAAGTCCTGATAGAAAGGAAGAGCCTTAAACTATGAGGCAGAAAGCCCTTTTTCCCCTAGTACAACGGCGAGGTTTTTATTTCTGCTGTATTGAACGAATTGAAAAAGCGTATAAGCAAACCACAATGTTGCAGGAACCGAACAATAAGAGTCAGCTGAGAACGCTGCGACACAGGCACTCCCTATAAGGAGTCTTCTCAAAGTAAAAAACTCAGACCGAGGTGTTAAAAAAGAAACAAGTGAACGCATATAGATACCTTTCTTCTTGTTGATAGTTTTGATATTTTGCCAAATACAGGCTACTTAACAGACTGATGGAAAACCTTTAAAAGAGTCAAGCAGAGCGTATTATATTTTGTGTTAAGAAGACTATAATTAAGAAGAATGAGAAAAGCCTTTTTCCTTTAGTGCAGCGGCAATCTTTTTATTTGTATTATATCGGCTGAGTGCGTAAACAGCCCAAATTTTTGCCGGTAGTATAAGAATGGTAGTAAAAAAGCAATAAATAAGCGCATATTTGGTACCTCGTTTTTAATACCTTAATACATTATGTTTCTATAATCTTCTGCTGTGTCATTTTATCGTTGTCTCGATAAATTGATGGAAAACTTATTAAGAGTCAATATATAATTAAAATATTATTAAAACTTATGTTTCTTCTCTTTTTTAAGTTTTTTATCAATCTGTTATAAAAGAGATTGTAACAGAGGTTTTTAGTGTGTTGTTTTCACCTTTTTTGTCCTATGACGATTAAGAATGACGGTTAGGGTGAAGTATTAGAGAAATAATTCTCCGTGATAAACGTGATAAAAGGGTAAGACAGGACAGACAAAATAAAAAGGTTATGCCACAATAATCTGCATATTCGAACAAGCGATGAAACACTTAAAAATTAAGGGATAAAACATGGTTCAGTATCGTTCTCGTACGACAACACATGGGAGAAATATGGCAGGGGCGCGTAGTTTGTGGCGCGCGACAGGCTTGAAAGACGCAGATTTTGGTAAGCCTATTATTGCTGTTGCTAATTCTTTTACCCAATTTGTGCCTGGTCACGTACACTTAAAAGACCTCGGTCAGCTTGTTTGCCATGCGATTGCACAAGCTGGAGGAATCGGTCGCGAGTTTAATACTATTGCCATAGATGATGGTATTGCGATGGGGCATAGCGGTATGTTATACAGTCTTCCCTCGCGTGAACTTATTGCCGATGCCGTGGAATACATGGTCAATGCTCATTGTGCCGATGCGTTGGTATGTATCAGTAATTGTGACAAAATTACCCCCGGCATGCTTATGGCGGCTTTACGCCTCAATATCCCAACGATTTTTGTTTCTGGTGGACCTATGGAAGCGGGGCATGTGCAGCAAGCAGGCAAACAAGCAGATAAAGAAGATAAGAGCCTCTCACACCCAATAGATCTTGTCACATCAATGGTTGCCGCAGCCAATCCATCAGTGAGTGAGGGAGAGTCTTTAGCCATAGAACGTTCGGCTTGTCCAACATGTGGCTCATGTTCGGGAATGTTTACAGCCAATTCTATGAATTGCCTAACCGAGGCATTAGGGCTTTCATTACCGGGAAATGGCACCCTTATTGCAACGCATAAGGAACGGAGACGTCTTTTTGAAGAGGCAGGGCATCGTATTGTTGACATGGCACGTCGCTATTATGAAAAAGACGACGCAACCGTTCTCCCACGAAACATTGCAAGTATGAAAGCCTTTGAAAATGCCATGTCGGTTGATATTGCCATGGGGGGCTCTACCAATACGGTATTACACCTTTTAGCAGCGGCTTATGAGGGAGAAGTGCCTTTTACAATGCGCGATATTGATAGGCTTTCCCGTAAAGTGCCGCATTTGTGTAAAGTATCTCCCTCGCATCCTGATGTGCATATGGAGGATGTACACCGCGCAGGTGGTATCCCTGCTATTATGGGTGCATTAGATCGACTTGGTTTATTGCATCGTGATGTAACTATGGTGCATGCGACCTCTCTTTCTGAAGCCTTAGCAAAATGGGATATAGGAGGAAGTAATCCCGTTGCGGTAGAAATAGAGCAATTTTTCCGCGCAGCACCCGGGGGAATACGCACAACAGAAGCCTTTTCTCAAGAGCATTATAGTGCCTCATGTGATACCGATAGACAATCGGGGGCTATTCGTGAAGGCGCACATGCCTATAGCCAAGATGGTGGGCTTGCTGTTCTTTATGGTAATTTAGCGGAAGAGGGGGCTATTGTAAAAACAGCAGGTGTTGCCGCAGGGCTAGAAACTTTTGCTGGTCCTGCCCGTATTTTTGAGAGCCAAGAAGCAGCGGTATCGGCGATTTTAGGAGAGGCTATTCGCCCGGGAGATGTGGTGGTTATTCGTTATGAAGGACCACGTGGCGGACCGGGCATGCAAGAAATGCTTTACCCTACCAGCTATTTAAAATCAAAAGGTTTAGCTGAAAAATGCGCCCTTATTACCGATGGGCGTTTTTCTGGAGGAACGTCTGGTCTCTCTATCGGGCATATTTCTCCCGAAGCTGCAGAGGGCGGGCTTATTGGTTTGGTAGAAGAGGGCGATAGAATTGAAATTGATATTCCTGCACGTTCTCTAAAACTCATGGTGTCTGAAAGTGAACTTGCGGCACGGCGTGCCCGTATGGAAGCGCGTGCTTGTGAAGACGACGGAGGAGCATGGCAGCCAAAACGGGACCGTGTTATTTCAAAGGCTTTACAGGCATATGCATTACTCACAACGAGTGCGGCACGTGGCGCTGTGCGAGATATTACACGGTTTCAGGGGTAATACTCTCGAGTCTATCAAGACGGCGTAAACTCGGAAAAAACATCATCCATAAGCCTGTAATGAGGAGTGTCCCGACTCCACCGAGAACAACAGCAGCGGTAGGGTCAAGAAGTTCTGCGAGCATACCGCTCTCAAACTCGCCTAATTGGTTAGATGAGCCAATAAAAAGCGTATTGACCGAAGAAACCCTACCGCGCATTTCATTAGGCGTGCCAAGTTGAACAAGTGTGCTGCGTATCATAACACTAATGACATCAGACCCACCCCCAATGGCTAATAAAATCACCGAAAGGGTAATAGAACGTGAAAAACCAAATGCGATGGTTGTCACACCAAAAATAGCCACTGAGGCAAACATCCATACTCCCGCATGGCGTGTGAAGGAGTGACGTGCACAAATAGCTGCGACAATCAATGCCCCAATACCGGGGGCAGCGCGTAACATGCCTAACCCTACAGGGTCAGAATGGAGAATATCGGTGGCGAAAATAGGGAGGAGGGCAATAGAGCTACCTAATAAAACCGCAAATAAATCAGGAGAAATTGCTCCTAACATTGTAGGTTTCTGCCTTAAAAACGCAATTCCTCCGAAAACAGATGCCATACCAGAGGAAGTAGTAGAAAGGCGTGTTTGAGGTTCAAGATGGATAAGGGTTGTTGAAATGAATGCAAAGAAAAACCCTAGCGCGCAAAGTGTGTAACAAACTCCAGCACCTAACCCGTATAAAAGTCCCCCTGCAGAAGGACCAGCAACGCAAGCAAATTGAAAAACTGAGGAAGAAAGCGCTGTAGCACGTGGAAAAACAGCCGCAGGTACCAAAGAAGGGAGAAAAGTTTGTTGGGCAGGTCTTTCAAAAGCACGGCATAAGCCAAGGATACCAACAAGGGTATAAATTTCTGTTGGCGTTATTACTTTTATAAACGAGGTATAAGCCATGCCTGCTGCGGCAAGGGCTTCAACGATTTCGCAACACAATACAATATATTTGCGGTTATAGCGATCAGCAATATAACCCGCATGAAAAACACAAATGAGCATCGGTAAGAATTGTGCCAATCCTACCAATCCTAACGAGGCAGCGCTATGAGTAATGGCATAAATCTGCCAGCCAACAGCAACGCCTAGAATTTGTATAGCAAAAGCGGATAAGGCCCGAGTTGAAATAAAGGCAAAAAGACCAGGGTGCCCAATGAGGGAGGGGGAAGATGGTGTCGCCATAGGACCGAACGATAAACCTTTCGTGCAACATGTCTAAAATGAGATGAAGTATATTTTATAAAGTATTTTTGCGCATTATCTTTAAGGTAAAAGTAACTACGCACCATCCGTCAGGAGAAAATGAGATTTTAAGGAAGCTTATGCTGTGGTTTCTTGAATATGAAAAAGGGTTATAAAAACTAAAAAGCCAATTTTAGAGAAAGACTTTAGAGCAAAGACAACGAGAGAGTCAAAAATTATAAGATATATGAATCAATAAGGAGAAAGGAAAAGGAGCAAGGTAAGGGGAATCTTAAGTGTTAATGGATAAATCAACAAGAGATTTGTTGAAGGGAATTTTGTACTTTATCTTGACATTTTATATATTAACGTGAATATATCTTCTTGTAATATTATCAAGAGCGGGTATCTGTTTATAAGGTTGGTCAACCTGTTTTGCAACTAATCTATCTATAGACCTGTGTTTACTTGAGAGGAATTATAAAAATAAGCCATATTTTGAGATGGCAGAAAGTGATGGAATATAGAGGGTATAGCCTTAGGCTCATATCTGTTAAACTGGAGAGGACATCGTATGTTTAGTTGGCTAGTCAATGATGCACCTTTATTGGTGAAAGCTAAGGTAGCAATATGGGGGTTAGAGTTATTCCTTATGGCACAGATTCTTGTTTCATTCTGTGGCTATTTCGTAATTCATTCGTTTAAGGTAACATTTGCTTTAAATATGACAATGTTGTTTATAGGGCAGATCGTTGTCTTTGTTTATTGGTATGTCATGCGTAATTACATTGTTGAGCCTGTTGTACAAATGGTTGACGCGGCAGAAAAAACTCTTCAAGGGGTGAGTGTAGAGTCAATTCCTTTTACAGATCATAGAGATTGTGTTGGACGTTTAGCGTGTGTAGTAAGAGATTTTGCTGGCTTGGTTGCTGAACAACAAGATGCACGTCGTAAACAAGAGGCTATGGCAGGTGAAATCCAACAAAATCTCTCTCGTGCAGAAGAGAGAGATGTGGAAACCCATCAGGTTATTAAAGAACTCAATGATGCGATGGGTGAGATTGCAAAAGGGAATCTTACGGTTCGTATTACAAGTAAAAGTTTTGATGGAGAATTTGCTTCTCTGCGTGATGTCTTTACAACTTCGGTTGGACGTTTGCGGGAAGCTATTATTGCTGTTTCTCGTAATACAGATCTTATTGCTACGGGCGCGGGGGAAATTTCTGCTGCTTCTGATGACCTTGCGAAGAGAACTGAAAAACAAGCTGGTAATCTTGGTGAAATTGCAACCGCTGTGCGCACGATTACAGAGGGTGTGCATCTTACAGCTGATGCCTGTAGTGATGCAAGCAATGAAACAAATCAAGCCTTTGAAAAAGTTAAGTCTGCTAATGTGGTTATGAAAGAAACAACAGAGGCGATGGATAGCATTAAAAAATCTTCTGATGCTATTGGGGAGATTATTTCTGTTATTGATGGTATTGCTTTCCAAACGAACGTTTTGGCGCTTAATGCGGGGGTCGAGGCGGCACGTGCAGGGGATGCAGGGCGTGGCTTTGCTGTGGTGGCGCAAGAAGTACGTTCTTTGGCGGAACAATCAGCACGTTCTGCGAATGAAATTAAACGCTTGATTTCTGTTTCGGCGGAGCAGGTTGATAAGGGCGTGGATCTTGTGCAAAAAACGGGTCGTTACTTGCAAGATTTTGCGGGTGGTATTCAAACTATTGCAACCCGTGTTGAAGAGGTTTCTAAAGCAACACAGGAACAGGCTCAGCGTTTGACGGAAATCACTACGTCTATTGGTGAAATGGATCAGGTTACCCAGCAAAACGCAGCTATGGTGGAAGAAAGCACTGCGGCAAGTCATAATCTCACCTCAGAAACACAAAAGCTGACACAAACCCTCTCACGTTTCCGCACAGGACAAGAGGGATCTTCGCATGTTGTGCCTGTCGTTAATACGCCTGTGCGGCATGTTTCTGTTTCTCCAAAGCCGCAACCACTTAAAGTGACGTCTTCGGTTTCATCAACGCCATCAATCTCATCTACACCTGCGATGGTTAAAACCCCGTCAGGCAAATCTTTACCAACAACCTCTTCTGATCAGGGGTGGGAGGATTTCTAATGTCAGAAGCAAGTTCAGCACCTCAGGGTAGCTCTCTTGCCTTAACGGGGCGGCTTGATTCGGCCGCCGCCACAGGCTTGAAAGAAACGCTTGAAAAGGCTTTGGCGGATCATACAGCGGTGAGTCTTGATGTTTCAGGGGTAACTTATATTGGGGGGCTTTGTCTCCAGTTACTTCTTGCAAGTGGGTGTTCTCTTTTTGCGCCATCAGAACAGGTAAAAGAGGCGTATACTCTCTTTGGGCTTGCTGAACTGCTGCCAGAATGACAAATCCAAAATAACAAATAATTTTTCCGCGGAGTATGACTTCATGGTAGAAACACAAGCCTTACGTATCCTAACGGTGGACGATTCTCGTACGATGCAAAGCATGCTTCGTAAAGCACTGGAGGGTGCGGGGTATGACGTTATTCAAGGAGGGGACGGCTTAGAGGGTCTAGGAGTCCTCCAAAATGCAATGCCACCGCCTAATGCGATTATTACAGATATCAATATGCCGCGAATGGATGGTTTTGGTTTAATTGAAGCTGTGCGGGGCATTGATCGCTTTAAGCGTGTACCAATTCTTGTTTTGACAACAGAAAGTGATCCGGAAAAAAAAGCGCGTGCCCGTGCTGCAGGGGCGACTGGGTGGATTGTAAAGCCTTTTAGCACCGATAGTCTTGTAGCGGCTATTCGTAGGGTTACAGCGTAAGTAGAGTAAGAGAGGGGCGTCGACATGAGTGACGACATGGACGATATCCTGCAAGTTTTCTTTCAGGAATGTGACGATCAGCTTCAAGAGTTGGAGCGTGGTCTTATGGCGCTTTCCGATGGAGCGACGGAGCACGAAACAATTAACGCTGTTTTTCGTGCGGTTCATTCCATTAAGGGGGGGGCTGCTTCGTTTGGGTTGGAAAATTTAGTGCATTTTGCCCATGTATTTGAGAGTGCGCTAGATGGTCTACGTTCAGATCGTGTGCAACCAACGCCAGAGATCGTTAAGGTCTTTCTTAAATCAATGGATGTTTTGAGTGATCTTGTTAGTGAGGCACGTGGTGGTGATGCGGTCGATTCTGCGCGTGTAGAAGAAAGTCGGGCAGAGCTTCAAAAAATTATTGATAGTGATAGTGGTTCTTCTGGCGAAGCTACAACCGATGACGTTATTCCGACAGATTTTGTTCCTGTCGCTTTCGATTTCGGATCAGATGGATTTGATTTTGGGGAAGATTCTGCCTCTGATACGTCAAGTTCTTCTTCTGAGGCTTTATCGGGGTCCGCGCTAGTTGTCACATTTTGTCCGCATGATGATATGTATGCGCGGGGGGATGATGCACGTAATCTTCTTAAAAGTTTGGAAGATTTGGCAGCGACTACTCCTGATGGTACGTTACACGTAACCTGTGATCGTTCCAATTTGCCTGTTTTGGATGCAGAATTTAACCCTGTAAAATCTTACTTATCGTGGCGCGTAGAATTGCCTGCGGAAATTCAAGAAGACGCTGTTCATGCTGTGTTTGACTGGGTAAGTGATGTCTGTGATTTTACAGTGACACGGCAAGGAAATGATCCAGGTTCTGGGGGAGGAGGTTCTAGTAAGACAGACACATCTACTGAAAACGCTTCTGATTCTCAATCGAACTTTCAACCAGACACTTTGCCTGAGACGACATCTGCTTCTGCTACCCAACAATCTCTGGAATCTTCTTTATCAGCACCAACGCAGAGTTCGTCGGTATCAGCCGCTTCTGTGCAAGCATCAGCAAAACAAACAGCTTCTGCAGCTTCTCAACCCGCTGCTGCGGCACGTAAGCCATTAGAACAGGCTGTTTCTATTCGTGTTGATTTGCATCGCATTGATGAGCTTATGGATCTTGTTGGTGAGTTAGTGATTGCGCAGGCAGCGTTAAGCTCGGTATGTCGTAAAGATGATTCTTCTGTTCAACGTGAGTTAACAGAGAGCGTTAACGCGATGCAAATCTTAACGCGTGATATTCAAGATGCGGTCATGGCTGTTCGTGCACAGCCTGTAAGGACTGTGTTTCAACGGATGCAACGCGTTGTGCGTGAAGCCGCTTCTATGACGAATAAAAACGTTGTGTTGATTTTAGAGGGTGAAGATACAGAAGTCGACCGCACTTTGGTTGAAAAATTAACAGATCCTTTAACCCATATGCTACGTAATGCTGTTGACCATGGTATAGAAAACGCTGATGTGCGTCTTGCAGCAGGAAAAACAGCGGAGGGGCATATTACCCTCTCTGCAGGGCATCGATCAGGGCGTATTCTGATTACAGTAAAAGATGATGGTGGTGGAATCAATCGTGATCGGGTGCGTGCTGTTGCGATTGAAAAAGGAATTATAACGCCAGACGCTGTTTTGACCGAAGAAGATATTGATAATCTTTTGTTTGCACCCGGGTTTTCTACTGCGCAAAAAATCTCTGATTTGTCTGGGCGTGGTGTGGGGATGGATGTCGTCAAACAGGCTATTATGAATTTGGGTGGGCGTGTTACAATTAGTAGTGTACCGGGGCAAGGGACAACTTTTTGTTTAAGTTTGCCACTCACATTAGCTGTGCTTGATGGTATGTTGATTTCAGCGGGCGGTTCCATTATGGTGATACCGATTTCTTCTGTTGTGGAAACAATGTTGTGTCTCATCAAGATGTTTATATTCTGCCTGAAGGAGATAATGTGGTTTCTATTCGCGGTAATTATATGCCGTTGGTACCTTTGGCAAAAGAATTGGGTTTAATGAACTCTTTGCCACTCAAAGAAGAGTCAAAAGAAACGATTATCCTTATTGTTGAAAATGAAGCGGGTGCCCGTGCAGCACTTATTGTTGATGCTATTCACGATCAAACTCAGGTTGTTATTAAGAGTATTGAGAAAAACTACCAGCAAATTCCAGGCGTTTCCGCAGCAACGATTTTAGGAGATGGGAGTGTCTCACTTATTCTTGACGTGCCCGCACTGATTGCAACAGCTATTGGACGGATTGATACAAAATCCTCGAATACGCGTTCAGGGTTGGCAGCATAATATTAAGCATTAAGTAAGTAGTAGATAGACGATTGATGATGTCATCTGATAGGGAATAAAGACATGACAGAAGAAGCAGTACAAGTCGAAGATAAACTCGTTAAAATGATCGTTTTCGCGGTAGGAGATCAAGAATATTGTATCCCTATCTTAAGTGTACGTGAAATTCGTGGTTTTGAAAAAACAACACCTTTGCCTTTTGCACCGCATTATGTATGTGGGGCAATCAATTTGCGTGGTGTTATTCTAACAATTGTGAATTTAGCAGTTTGTCTTAACGTTGAGCCTGAACCCAATAATCCACGTCGGGTTGTTGTCATTGTTGAGTCTAAAAATGGTACAGTATGTGGGCTTTTAGTGGATCGGGTTATTGATATGGCGGATATCAATACGGCGAATATTCAAGCTGTGTCTGATGAAAATAGTTGTTTGAGTGGGCTTGTGCTTTTAGGGCAGGGGTCTGAGAGTGAGCGGCGTATGATTGGTGTTTTGCGTTTAGAAACCATTGTAAGCCAGCTTACAGGTGATATGGCGGTACATTAAGGCGACTTACCATGCTTGTTGATGATCCAGATTATACAGAAGCGGATTTTCAAAGGGTTTGTAAAATAGCCAAGGACGTGGCTGGTATTTCTATGCCAGAGTCCAAGAAAACACTTGTATACTCTCGTGTTTCTCGCCGTGTGCGTGAAAATGGGTACAACAATTTTCGTAATTACCTCAATTTTGTAGAAAGTCCAGACGGACAGGCAGAACTAGAAAAACTCATCTGTGTTCTTACAACAAATGTGACAAGTTTTTTCAGAGAGAGGGAACATTTTACACATTTAGAAAAAGTAGTGATCCCATCAGTTCGTGAACGTGCGCGGGCGGGAGAACGTATTAGGTTTTGGTCTGCGGCTTGTTCAACGGGGCCTGAGCCGTGGAGCATGGCAATGTCTGTAATGACAGTTTTCCCAGAAGCCGCTATGCATGATGTACGGATTTTGGCAACAGATATCAATTCTGAAGTGGTTGCACAAGCTGCTTCAGGTACCTATCGTGAAGAAGAAATTGAGGGTATTCCCAATGAAATGCGTATGCAGTTTATGGAACCTGTAGGGCAGGATAGCTTACGTTTTACGGGGTCTATATGCAAATTACCTGCGTTTCGTGTGTTAAATCTTAACCTTGAAGGGTGGCCTATAAAAGTATTGTTTTCAGCAATTTTTTGCCGTAATGTTGTGATTTATTTTGATGAACCAACACGTGAGCATTTGTGGCGTAGACTTTCAGCTCGATTAGAACCAGGTGGGTTTCTTTATGTAGGACATTCTGAGAGGGTTGTTTCTTTGCGTGAGTGTGGATTAGAACAGATAGCGCCAACGACTTATAAGAAGGTGGGGTAATCATGGCAAAGTCAGTACAAGTTCTGATAGTGGATGATTCAAGAACAATAAGGATGCTTATTCGGCGTTCGTTTGAGCAATGGCCCGAGATTGAAGTCTGTGCAGAAGCGGCAAATCCTATTGAAGCGCGTGATATTATTATTAAGCACCAACCTGATGTCATTACGCTTGATGTCGAGATGCCGGGCATGAATGGTTTGCAGTTTCTCGAAAAGATTATGCGTCTGCGTCCTATTCCTGTTATTATGGTTTCTAGTTTAACACAACGCGGTGCAGATACTGCTATTACAGCTTTGCGTATGGGAGCTTTTGAGTGTTTTCCGAAGGCAGCCTCTTGTCATGGACCAGATGCTTTTGCAGGGTTAGCGCCTTTGGTTATTCAAGCGGCACATTCTCATCCTGTAAAACGTACGGCACCTCCTGTAACATCGACGCAGGATATTCAGGCTTATCGCCACACGACAAAGAAGTGGGAAAAACGTTACGGGCTTGTTGCGATTGGTTCTTCTACAGGTGGGGTAGAAGCGTTGGAAGCGGTTGTGAGTGGTTTTCCAAATCAAAGTCCACCTATTGTGATTTGTCAACACATGCCTCCACTTTTTACAGCGAGTTTGGCTCGGCGTTTAGATCAAAAAATTCCTGCACTCTCTTTCCGTGAGGCAGCGGATGGGGAAATTGTGCCGCCTGGTGCAGTAAGAATTGCGCCGGGAGGTAGTAGGCATATGGTGATAGAGCGTGCAGGGGGTGGTTACAGAACCAAACTTGTGGAATCTCCTCCTGTTAATGGGCATTGTCCATCAGTTGATGTCCTTTTTATGTCTGTTGCTAAAGAGGCGGGATCTGACGCTTTAGGGATTATTCTTACAGGGATGGGACAAGATGGTGCAGAGGGATTGTTGGCTATGAGACGTGCAGGGGCTTATACAATTGCGCAAGATAAGACAACAGCGGTTGTCTATGGTATGCCACGTGTTGCAGCAGAAATCGGTGCTGCATGTGAGATTATTCCGTTGCCTCAAATCGCAAGTGCTGCTATGGCTGCACATTAGTACGGTCATAGAATAATCGTGATGAAGTATATTTTTGTCTAGAGTAACGTTTTGGATGAGTGTAAAATAGAATTATTAAGTATCAAGGAATGAACCATGCCAGCTGCTTCACAAATTAAAGCTCTTATTGTTGATGATCAATCTTCTATTCGCCAGGTTTTGGCGCATAGCTTAGCCCAAGTTGGGTTTACAAATATCGCTCAGCGTAAGGATGGTAAGGAAGCGATAGAATATCTTGAGAGTAACCCAACCCATCTGATTATTTCAGATTTTAACATGCCTGTTATGGATGGTCTCGCTCTTCTTAAAGCCGTGCGGGCTAATCCAAAAACCCATAAAATAGCTTTTATTATTCTTACGAGTGAAGCGAGTAAGGATTTAGTACAAGAAGCTGTTAAAGCAGGTGTTAATAACTTTCTTGCAAAACCTTATACAGTTGCAAAACTGAAAGAGGTGCTAGAAAAGGTCTTTGGTCCTATCACATGACGGAAAATTTTTCTGTTATTACAGTGATACAAGGGGAAGCTATTGTTTCCGATGATCCTTCTGTTGTGTTGATGACAGTTCTTGGCTCTTGTATTGCTGTGTGTATGTATGATTCTGTTGCTAAAGTCGGGGGGATGAATCATTTCCTCCTCCCCGGTGATGCCAATGCTTGTGGTAGTGCGTCCATGCGTTTTGGTGCGAACTCCATGGAAATGCTTATCAACGGTATTCTAAAAAAAGGGGGAGATCGCTCACGTTTGGCTTGTAAGGCGTTTGGTGGGGCTGCGGTTGTACCCTCTTTGGGACGTGTTGGGCAAGAGAATGTTCAGTTTGTCACTGAATATCTCAAGAATGAAGGGATTACATGTGTTTCTCAGAGTTTTTGGGGGACTCAAGCGCGCCGGGTGCGCTTTTGGCCAACAACAGGGCGTGCTCAGCAAAACCTTGTACAAGATCTGCAAAAAACGATCAGCCAGCAGGAGGAGTCCTACAGGCGGCGTGAAATGGAATCTGAGCGTAAGTGGACAACGCAAAATACAAGCTCTGATGTGGAGTTGTTTTAACTTTAACAGGAATAGAGGTGTTTTTTGATGCAATCACCGTTGACCGAAACGGCAACTGAAGAAAACTACACAATTACCCTGTGTGAGGCTATTGTACGTGTTGCTACACTTTTAGATGTGGTCAAAGATCGTCTTCTTGATGTGCAATATGCCATTGAGAGTTGTGTCAAAAATCACCATCTGACAGAGCAAGAAATTCAAGATTTGCAAAGAGTTGACTCAGCAACACAAGGAGTCGAAGGGTTAGCACTTGTATTGCGGAATTTAGTGATTCACGCTGATACAAAGCTTGATACACCAATTTCTATTGATAGTCTGTGTCAAGGCGTTTTCTTGTATAACGTCTTACGTGTGATGAGAGGGGAAACCGTTTCGGCTACTTTAATGACGCGGGATCATATCGGAGAGGTTGATCTGTTTTAGTAAAAGATATACTCCGGTTTTTAGTGTTTAGGTTTTTGTTTATTAAAGTGTTATGACAGAACAACTTATTTTATACGGTATTAAAACATGTAGCACCGTACGTAAAGCGAAACAATGGTTAGAGGAACATCATGTTCCCTTTACCTTTTACGACTATAAAGTACAAAGTGTTACTGTGGATCAAATTGAGGCTTGGGTACTACAAGTAGGATGGAAAGTACTTCTTAACCGTGCAGGGACAACGTTTAGAAACTTATCTGACTCTGAAAAGAAAAATGCAGATATTGAGACAACAGCTATTGCTCTTATGGCGCAATATCCCACGTTAATCAAGCGCCCTGTTTTGGTTTTTGGTGAAAAAATCTTGGTTGGTTTTAAGCCCGAACAATATGCCACCTTGTTGGGTTGTGGCTAGGGAAGAGATTAGTCTTTTCAAAAAAGAACGCGCTATAAAAACGATTTTAGAGCTATTGCGTGGTGCTTGCTAACCCTTGGTAAAGTCTTAATAGTGTTTTGTTTTGAGGGTGTTCCTGCTTCGTTTCAAAAGGAGGGGGAAGTGTTTTGCGAATATCCTCGGAATAAGTAGGGCTGTCTGGTGTTGCTCCTGAAGGTCTATGAATAAGACTACGACGTTGGAGGTCTGTAAAAGAGGTTCGTTGATCTAAAAGCCCGAGAGTATAGGCAAGAGCGGGAATATGACCGCTGAGTAAAACACGCCAGTTCAAGTGCCATAATAAGGGAGTATGTGCACGTGAAAGGATTTCTGTTGCACAATTAGTGGTAAGGGTGTTGTACCAACGCGGATGCTCATGGAGGCTTTGAATAGCGTGTAAGTAATTAAGAAATAATTGCTTGCGTAGAGGGGCAGAGAGGTTGAGATGGTAAAGATAAACACGCTCTTTACGAATATCTGTTCGTACCCCAATTAAATCCCGCTCATCGGCGACAACATAAAAAAGTTCGTAATGGTGAAAAAAACCTGCAATTGTTGAATAGGGAAAGGTTTTTTGTCGGCGCGTTTCAACAGAAATAGCCAAATGTCGACCATCTGAAAAACCAAAACTTAAAAAAACATGTGCTATGCTTGTTCCTGCCCAATAAGAAACAATGAGGTCAACAGAACTCACCTTATTAGGGTCAAAAGTTGCGTTGGTGTAGTGTACTGTGTAGTCATTAACTGTTTTATAGTGGATATGACGAATATTGTTGATGTAGACTTTATTGCCTTCAAATGTAACCCGAGCAGGAATAGCATATTCTGCCGCCCAATCTCGTGTATTTTGCGGTGGATCGGTTTCATACCAAATAAAAAAACCTGTTATGAGACAGCCTATACTTATACGGCGTATAAGGGTTTTTGGAATTAAAAAACAACCAAGCAAGACAGTAGGGAAGAGAAGAGCAATCGCCCAACGAAAAATAACGGGTGTGAGTGTGGAATAGTAAAAAGCAGCACCCGCATAACTTGCTATAAAGAGCAAGAGCACACGAGGGATCCATTTTTTGTTATAGAGGCATTTGAAAAAGGGTTGTTTCACAATGGCGCCAAACCGTGAGGCATTTTAGTCTTTAAGGAGAGGGATTGTGGGGGCTCGTTTCTATCGGGATTTTATATTTACCGCCCATATGGCGAATATCAGCCTTATTGATGATATTTTGTGTCTTGTAAGAAAATGGTGTTGGAGTAATCTGTTGTAACAGAATACGGTGTACCTCAGCGATAGTAATAGGGTTGGCTTGTGTGGAATGGGTTGAGTGGGGAACAATCAATTCAGAAACAACATGTTTGATATGGGCGCTTTTATAAAGCACAACGCCATCATGAGCTTTATCCGATAAACGATCACCTTGAATAGGAATAATAGAATAGGCTTGTACATTAGGATCTATGGGGAGTGCTGCTAAAGCATGGATAAAAACACTATCGGGTGACATATCATACACACTGCCTAAACGATGTGGGTTTATACCTGTCTTTATAAAAGCACTATTCCCTTGTACAAGTTGGTTAATAGCCTCTGTAATATCAAGAGGAAGTTTTACCATATGCCCAATGAGATGAACAACCGGAGATCCAGCCAAGTAACTGCCATGGTGAGGGGTGGCAATAAAAATAACGGTTTGTATTTCAGGCATTGCTTGAGGAAAGAGAGCGGCTTGTAAAATAGCACGGGTTGTAGGGGTAAGGTGGTGTAATTGTGATAAAGGGCGTTTTGAGAGACTGTCCCATAAACGATTTTGGGCATTGATAACGAGCATTTTGGCTAGTAAACCACCCTGGCTATGACCAATCAGGACTATTTTACCAAGCGCAGGATCGGCTTGTGGTCCCCCTAGAGTGTGTAAAACCTGTTTCAGAGAGCGACGGAGTTGTAAAGCAGAATAGGGAATAGGGTTGCCCGTGGCATAAGAAAAAAACCAAAATTCAAAATGGGTGGTAATAAGGGGGTCTTCTAAAAGGTCATTGAGCATCGTTACCCAACGCGCAGGACTAGAGGCCGTACCGTGAATAAAAACAACAGGAATACGACCGATTTTATGTGGCTCAAGAATAACAAGCTGTGCTTTATGAGGGGCATCGAAAATTTGACCATTCAAAAACCCTTTATATTCGTTGGACCAATCAACATTTTGGATGAGGCTCATTGTGCGTGCTGTTGTTTGATCATATTGAAGGGGGATGTTTTTGGTAGGTTGCGTTGTAGGTGTGTCTAACGGTGTAAGAATAATTTGACCTGTAATGTGGTCTGATAAAATTTGTTGGCGTACATGAGGAATACGTACTAATAAATTAACAGGAATACGGAGCTTATGAGTAATTGTTGCGAAATCAGTGTGTTGTGTTGATAAGGGGGAGACAGGTTTGAAAGGGGTAGCGGCAAGAGGTTCTCCTAATCCGGGAGTTCTGTAAATGTTTTTGATGCCAAAAACAGAGAGACGAGCAGTAGGGCGAAAATCTGTTAACGGGTAACCATGCCAAAGATTTTCTGTAGGTGTTGCTGAAAGATCAAGTGTGCCAATAGGCAAAACCCAATGTTGACTTATGGGGGTTACAGGATCTCCCATAGCTTCTGTGAGGGAGAGCATATAAATATCACAGGCTTGTCGAAAATGGGGGTCATAAGGGCTAGGACGATCTTGTAAAGGAGCGTTTGGAGCAAGGTAAGCATAGGCATAAAGGGCAGCCAACATAAAACGGGCTTTGTCATGGTGTTGACGAGCAAAAGCGTAGTTTGTTTCTGCAAGGGCAAAGAGTTGATCTAAAAGAGTGGGTGTAAAAAATCCCATTTGAGTACTACGCCGCAAAGCGGCTAAGGCTGCCGTTGGGTTTTTGTGCCAAAGTTTTAGGAGATTTTGACGTTCGAGAACAATGCGGCTTGTAATACTAAGCGTGTTGCCATCAAGGGCGCTTTGATGGCGTTCGCGGTAAGTGGTTATTAAATCCTGCTGGTGTAGGCTAATGGGGGAGGCACAGCCAACAAGCAAAAAACACATAAAAAGAGGAAAATAATAACGTTTTTGAGGAAAGCGAAAAAGAAACATGGCTTTACGCCAAAACGGGAGGGACACGATGTTGGACGACTTTACCAACAATGAGCAAAGAAGGCGTGATAAAATCATGCTGCCTGACCAATTCTGGTAAACTTGTCAAAGTACCAGTGATAACACGTTGAGCAGGCGTTGTTCCTTGTTCAATAATAGCAGCAGGCCAGTCAGGCGGTAAGCCATGGGTGATGAGTTGCGTGCAAAGAGAGGGAAGAATAGAAAGCCCCATATAAATAACAATGGTTTGGTGACGTAATGCGATAGCAGACCACTCTAATGTTAAAGAGCCATCGGCTTTTGTATGACCGGTAATAAAGAGGCAAGACTGTGCACAATCACGATGGGTAAGGGGAATACCTGCATAGGCTGCACATCCATTTGCGGCAGAAATACCCGGGATAACGCGCACAGGGATATGACAATCTGTAAGGGCTTGAAGTTCTTCTCCACCTCGTCCGAAAATAAAAGGATCTCCCCCTTTAAGACGTAAAACACGTTGCCCAGCTTGGGCGTACCGTATCAATTCAGCGTTAATCTCTTCTTGTGAGAGGGTATGTTGCTGATATGTTTTGCCAACAGGAATACGTTTGGCATCACGGCGTACAAGATTAAGAATATCAGGGGTGACTAAGTGATCATACAAAACAACATCAGCATTTTGCATCAAACGTAAAGCCGCTAACGTGAGAAGATCTGGATCTCCCGGTCCAGCACCAACAAGCCACACTTCTCCAGTGGGTTTATGTGGGGAGGAGGTTATCAGTGTCTCAAGAACTTGTTGGGCTTGGGTATAATGTCCTTGGCATGCCATAGGTCCGCCAATACCCTCTAAAAACTGTTCCCATATATGGCGACGTTGTTTCGGATCAGGAAAAAGTATGTGTAGTCGCTTCTTTTGGGTAGACATAAACTGCGCTAAAGCGCTAATCCCATGGGGAATGATACGTTCAATGAGGGAACGAATATAGCATGCTAAAACGGGCGCTGCTCCTCCTGTAGAAATAGCAATTTGAACAAGACCACGATGTACAAGAGCCGGCGTAATAAAATGGGAGGCTTTTGGGTTATCAACGGCACAAGCAAGTATGCCCTGTTCTTTACAAAGAGCGGCAAGTGTTGCGTTAAGGGAATGATCATCGGTTGCAAGGTAAACTAGGCGATAGTGTTGCGCGTTTAATAAAGATAAAAAAGTTTCTGGCTGAATATGGGTTGTTTGATGTGTGATGTCTTTCTTTTGTACCAAATGGTGCAAGCTTGAGCAAAGAGTCGGAGCAACCACATGAACCCGTATGCCCACTGTGTGTAAAAGATGAATTTTACTCGCTGCAATTTTTCCGCCTCCTATAACAAGGGCAGGATCCTCTCCTACACGGAGCATAATAGGGAACCAAAGTGTCGTATTAGGGGGTGTTGTCATAGGACGAAGAGAAATAGAAAAAAGCAGTGAGAAAAAGACAATAAGAAAGTCTTTTTCTCCTTCTTATCAATAAAGTAGACCACTATAGCGTGAAGCAATAGAACATAAACGTGGAGAACCCTAGAGGTATAGAGGTAGAAAAACAATCACCAAAAATGGGTTAATAAATATATCTTAAAAATAGAAACACTTACAGCTTACGATGATAATAAAAATCATCGTCACAATGGTAAGTCGTGCGAGGCGGATCGAAAAATCCTTTATCAGGTTTTTGTGCAACAATTTTACAAAAATGTTCTTGCAGAAATTGTTCCCATACTTGGTTATGGCGTTTAATACGTGTTGTGTTCCCCCACCACAACATGCCGATGACACTACCAAAAACGACAATCCAAATCAAGAAAGCTTTTACTACATGATACATACGAAACAAAATCCCTTTATTTTAAGATAAAGTATAAAAAATTTGAAAATACAACAAAAAGCACTATAAAAATTATAAACGAATTTGCGTGTTGCGTTCAAATATTATCTTGGTCTTGTTTGAATTGAAAACAGCCTTAAGGTTATTATAAATAATAATTATCTTTTGTTTAGGTTATTCCAAAAATTTTTTGGGAGTATGTTGTAGACTGTGATAGGTGCGGTTGAAATAGACAAGACCATTAGCCGTTATGTGGTTACACAATGCGCGGACGGTACCAAACATAACGCTATGCGTACCTACTTCTACAATATGGCTAATCGTACAATCAAGGCTGACTAGAGCTTCCACTAAAGCGGGGGCTCCTGTAATCATGGTTTCCCAAGCCCCTAAATCAAACCGTTTTTGCATGGTATTGGGGCTTGAAAAATGGTTTGCAAGATTTTGTTGTACATCCGAGAGGACATTAACACACATAGCAGCGCCTTCATAAAAAGCAGCACGAGAACGGCTTTGTCTATTGAGGCAGACAAGAAGAGTCGGAGGGGTGTCTGTTACGGAACAGACTGCCGAAGCTGTAAACCCGACGGGGTTTTCAAGTGTTCCAGTAGTGACAATCGTTACAGCCGCACCGAGACGTGCCATAGCATCACGATAAGCTATCGTTTTGTTAGTTGTCATATGTTGTCCTTAAGAGTTAAAAACAATTATCAGTTCCTATGGCAAGAAAGAGAAAGAAAATCAATGATAGAGAAAACACTTTCAGGGTTAGACGACGTTAAAACAGAACAAAGAGGTCATGTGGGGCGTATTATTTTGGATCGTCCTAAGCGTTTGAACGCTCTTGATGCGGAAATGTCTCAAGCAATTATGCGCGTACTTGAGGCTTGGCGCCATGATACAGCGATTACTCTTATTTTGTTAGAAAGTAGTTCTCCACGAGCATTTTGTGCGGGAGGTGATTTGCGTGCTATTCGTGAAGCCTTGTTCGCCTACGGACCAGATAAGACCTATACTTTGATGAATCAAGCCTATAACGTTATGTTGCAGCTTGCAGACTACCCTAAATCTGTTGTGTCATTTCTTGATGGAATCGTTATGGGAGGAGGGGTCGGTCTTGGTTGTTTGGTCGGGCATCGTATTGTTACTGAACGGTCTATTTTGGCTATGCCAGAAACATCAATAGGTTTAGTAACCGATGCAGGGCAATCATGGTTGCTCTCACGAGGAAAAACACCTATAGGCTTACGTTTTGCACTGACTGGTGCACGGATAACAGGGGAGCAAGCTGTGCTCTTAGGGTTAGCCGATGCTTATGTGCTTTCTGAGAATTTGGAGGGATTGCGTCAAGCTCTTTTCCATGAATCAATTGATGTTGTTTTATCTCAGTTTGCGACAACAGTACAAAAAGCGAACATTATTCCAGAAGTACTTGAAGCCTGTTACGCAGCGCCAACAATGGTAGAAATCCTTACAAGGCTCGAAGCTTGCCCGTTACAAGAAGCTAAAGAAGATTTGGAAACTCTAAAACAGTCAAGCCCTACTTCTTTAGAAGCTTCGTGGTATGGATGGCATGCTGCACGGAAACTGACAACAGTTCACGAAGTTTTTGATTTAGAACGCCGTCTCGTGCGTTATGTTCTTGGGCAGCCTGATTTGGCAGAAGGTGTTCGTGCGCGTTTAGTTGATAGAGATAATACGCCTGTGTGGAAACCTAATCAATTAGAACTGGTTGACACCAAAGCAATTGACTCTGTTGTTAAACGTTGTGATTAAAAAAAATAATAAAAAAACCATCTCTTGTGCAATGACAACATCACACAAGAGATGGGTATTTACTTAATTGTTAGAGAAAGTCCGTATGTTTACGGTGCTGCTTTTCCGATAGGAAGAATAGAACGACCAAATTGTGCTTCAAGGATTTCAGCCGATGCAAGATAAATAGCAGAAAATCCGCAGAAAAGTCCTTCCCAACCAGCAATAACACCAATGGTGTGTGATCCAGTGAATTCCTTAAACGCAAGAAGGAAAAAGAGAATCACAAGGGTAGCAAAAATAATTTGATGTGTGGGGGTTAAGCGAAGGGTACCAAAAAACATGACGGTAGAAAAGAGTCCCCAAAGAGCCAGATAAGATCCCATCATTCCTGGGCTACTTGCGGGAATAATACCCGTATGGGGAAGGGCAATGAGACCAACGAGAGAAATCCAGAAAGCGCCATAGGAAACAAATGCAGTCATACCGAAAGTGTTGCCCGAAGGGTATTCCAAGAGCCCAGCAATCATTTGTGCAAGACCGCCAAAAAAGAGCCCCATAGCCAAAACGGCAGACCCTAACGGTTCAAGACCAGCATTACACAGGTTTAAGAGAACGGTTGTCAAACCGAAGCCCATAAGACCAATAGGACCAGGGTTTGCTCTACGTACGGGAGAAGGTGTTACTTCACTCATATTGTTTACTCTTTACTTTGTTGTTTGAACAGATGAAAACCCACTGTAGAGAATAAAAGAGGACAATTCTACAAAATTTTTTTTTACCTTTTATACTCTTGCTATTTTTATGCAATAACGTTAACCTAACTCTATTTACCCCATTTACTCCGTAAAGATAATAGCCCTTGTGGTGGAAAATCTCGGTGGAAAATCTCGCGAGGGGGCTTAATTTTTATACACACTTGGCATACGCTTTCTTTTATTATGTATGTAAAAAGAGTTTTTTTGAGACTTTAAAGAGTCGAAAAATATTTTTTGACAAATAGAATATATTGATAATCTCAAAAAAGTTTATAGATTTTGTGTGACGGGATTATCTTTATAAAAATAACACCATCACACACATGAAAGAAGACTCTCGCTAAAGAGTGTTAGAGATAGAATTGTACGTTTAAGCTTTTGGTTTACCTATTGGGAGAATGGTTTGACCAAATGATGATTCAAAAATTTCAGCCACGGCTAGGTACATACCAGAGGCAGCTGAGAACATTCCTTCGTAGCCCGCAATAAGACCGAGAGCGTGCGATCCAGTGAATTCTTTAAATGCGAGCAGAAAAAACAAAATCGAAAGGGAAGAAAAGAGGACTTGATGTGCTGTTGTCATACGGAGTGTGCAAATAAGCAGAGCAACACAGAAAGTACCCCAAAGACCAAAATAGAATCCCATTTCTTCACCACTACTTGCGGGTATAATACCAGAGTGAGGAAAGCCAACGAGTAGAGAAAGAGTTATCCAAAAAGCGCCGAAAGAAATAAACGCTGTCATACCAAAAGTGTCCCCTAAAGGATACTCTAGAAGTCCAGCTATGATCTGTGTAATTCCTGCAAAAACAAAGCCAACAAGCACAACGGCAGAGCCTACATGTAAAATCCCAGCGTTGCAAAGGCTAAGGAAGAATGTTGGTAGACCATAGGTCATTAAACCCATAGGGCTAGGATTAGCTCTATTTACGGGGGGGGGGGTAATTATCTTATTCATAAGCATTTCCTTAAGTTGTTTCTGTTGAAAGAAAGAATAATAACTAACTTAAGTAATTTAGAAAAATCAATTAGAATATTTTTTAATATTTTTAGATATGGGTTTTATTTTACGACTATAAGAGGTGTTTATAGGGTGTGTCGAGAAATATCATACGTGAGTTACAGTATAGCCGTTACTAACTTTACAAAGTAAAATACAAGCGATGTTTTATCTGATAAAACAGTATACGGTGTAGCAATAAGTTGACACTAATAGCATATTTGTCGTTTTTAATTTTATGTATCAGAAGGCTATAGTGTATAAGTCTTATAGGTAAAATGTGTAAGATGAAGGTTATAGATATATGAATTTTTTTTTAGAGGCACATTGTTATGGTTCTATTTCAAAAGTTTTGAGTATTTTAGGGGGAGCAAGTCTTTTATTGTTTCTTTTGAGAGGGGAGGCGGTCGCACATTCATACGAGGCGGAGCTATGTCTTCATGCTACGGGGCAAGTAGAACGTGCCTTACAAATTCCTGATGGATTTCTTTCAGCTATTAGTCGTGTTGAGAGTGGTCGTCCTGATAATGACGGAACAATAGCGCCGTGGCCTTGGACGGTAACAGCCGCAGGGGTTGGGCATTATTATGCCACGCGTGAGGAGGCTGTTGAAGCGGTAGAAAAATTTCGTAAGCAAGGTATTTTTTCATTAGATGTGGGGTGTATGCAAGTGAATTTACAGCAACATCCCGATGCTTTTGTGTCTGTTCAACAGGCTTTTGATCCGATGTATAATGCCCAATATGCGGGAGAGTTTTTATTACGACTTCATGAGAAAATGGGGAGTTGGCCTCATGCAGCAGCGGCTTACCATTCTCAAACGCCAAGTATTGGTGCCCCTTATCAATGGAAAGTTCTTGAAGCGTGGTCTGAACCACAGGATGGACGTTTTATAACGCATGCGATGCCTAAAATAGTTCATAGAGATTCTGTATTACCGTCTTTACCTGTTGTTGCAGTTAGTAATAGACCTCGTTTTGTGCCTTATGAACAACCATCAATAGTATCACCTTCTTATGGGGCTTATGGTGTGGGTGTACATCATTATTTTAAGTCTTTACATACACAAACGGATCAAGTGTACGCACATTCTATGCGTAATTTTAGGCCTTATGTAGAAGGTACTCACATGAGTGGAATATTTCAGGCGCATGGTCATGTGGAAGGAGAGCATGACAGGCATTTATCATCGTATCGTGAGTCACCTGTAGCGTTAGCGGTAGTATCTCCGCCGTTGCCGTGAGTTGTGTGTGTGGGGGTGTAGGTTTAATAGCGGAGTAGTTTTATTGGTGATTGAGTTTTATTTTTTGATTTTTATGTTTT
>JAFVHT010000031.1 GCA_017474285.1 Acetobacter sp. | reverse complement strand
TATCTTGTGTTTTTTTGATTGGAACCAATACGCACTTACAGCACGAGCGCGCCAAATTGTAGCAGAAGCCGCGCAAGCCTCTACGCATGTTCGTGTAACGCGTATTGACGTTAATGGGTATACAGATAACTCTGCGGCACGTCCTGGTCCTGCAGGTCAGAAATATAATCTTGGTCTTTCTGTTCGTCGTGCGCAAAGTGTTAAAGCGGAACTTATTCGTGATGGTGTTCCTGCGCGTGCGATTGATATTCATGGGTATGGGGAAGCAAATCCGCTTGTTCCCACAGGACCAAACACCTGTGAACCCCAAAATAGACGTGTGGAAATTATTTTCCACTAATCAAAGGGCGTTTATAATAATAAGAGAGGTTGATTCCTCAACCCCGCTTGTTTTTTCTCCAGCAAAAAAGAGGCATTTTGTGCCTCTTTTTTGTTATTTTCTTGCTCTCATATTGTTCTCATAACAAATGAATTTTTTATAATGCTTCATTGATGCCGGATTGATGGCTTAACTTACGGGGATAGAACACACGTCTGATGGTGTATGATGAAAAAGGGGATCGGCTACTTTTGGTGCGTTTGGGTCAAAAAGATAGGATTCTGTAAAATTTTTAGCGCCCGTTATATAAAACCGATGCCCATCGGGGTTGTGTAATACGCCTGTACTGTCAATAATCCGTGTTATTGTCTGCCCCTCTTTGTTAAGAAAAATTATACTCCCACACAGGGTGTAAGTTATGTCTAAGGTGTTATGGGATTGGGTAGGCTTGTTTGTAAATGAAACGGGAATGATTGCATTTTGATGATTTTCATCGAGGCGAAAAGTCGCAACAGGGACGCCGTTAAGATAAACCCGTATCGTTTCTGAAATTTCGTGATCAGCTTTTTGGTTAAGAAGCAAAAATTGCCCCGCCATTGTGGGAGAGGATAAACAAAACGCGCTTAAAACCTCTAATAAAAGGGAAAAAAGTAAACAGCGAAACCGAAAAAAATACAATATCTTCTCCCAAAAAACACCCCTGATAAAACTCTCTTGTAAATTATGATAAAACGATAAAGAGAAAAATATAACGGGTAAAAAATGCCAAAAAAGAAACAAATAACGATCAATACACTAATTGACGAGGGGCGCCAAAAACTTCATCAAGCAGGTGTTGAAAATCCACGACGCGAAGCAAAATTACTCTTACAATACGCTTTCGGTCTTTCAGCTGAACAAATGCTCGCTTTTCCAAGAGATCAAGTACTTGATGACGCTGTTCAAGTGGCGAATTATAATGCTTTTATTGCACGTCGTGCCCAGCATGAGCCTTTTGCTTATATAACGGCCCATAAAGGCTTCTGGACATTGGATTTGAAAGTTTCTCCCGCAAGCCTTATCCCACGAGGTGATACAGAAAGTCTTATTTTAACAGTGTTGACGTATTTTCCTAACAAGCAACAGGCATTGTCGGTGCTTGATCTTGGTACGGGGACAGGCTGCCTTTTATTGGCAATTTTAGCCGAATATCCTCAGGCTTGGGGGCTTGGTGTTGATATTAACCCTGAAGCAGCTCGCCTTGCTGATGAAAATATTACTCGTTGTCATATGCGAGGGCGGGCGTGGGTTATTGCAGGGGAGTGGACAAAAGCTCTTGCCTCAAACATGCGTTTTGACTGTGTGGTGAGTAATCCGCCTTATATTCCAACGGCAGACCTCCAAACGTTAATGCCTGATGTGCGTTATTACGAACCGCATCAAGCTTTAGATGGTGGGTGTGATGGGTTAGAGGCTTATCGGGTTTTATGTCAAAATTTGCCTTTGTTATTAAAAGAAAACGGATTTGCGTTTTTGGAAATAGGAATCCATCAAGCACCTGCCGTGTGTGCTCTCGCTCAAGCGCAAGGTCTGCACGTGGTGAGTGTTATAAAAGATTTGGTAGGTATAGAACGTGTGATTGTTTTGCAAAACCAACGCTAAAAAACTCGTTAGAAAACGTAGAAAAATATTGACTTGACATAAATTTTAGTATAAGTATCTCTCTCTGGTGAAAATAATAAAAGTAACAGATGACGAATAAACTCAACGTAAGTCTATAGAGAGAAAAATTAAGAAGTGATTGAAGTCTCATGCAATGGCTTGATAGACTTATCTTTTTTGCTGTGGGAGTTATAGCGGGAACATTCATTGTTATGAATGTATATGCGTGGAATGATGATAGAACCTATACTCTGCAACAAAACAAGTTGAGAGCAGCACAACAAGAGTTGCAAATCGAACAAGAGCGTGCAAAGATAATACAATTGCAAGGTCATCCTTGTAGTGTAACCAAAACGCAAAATGCGCCTTAAAGGTGTTTTTACACGCTGGCTTTTAATTGAATTGAACGTTTTTAATAGATGAAAGGCTTTATATGCCCTGTTTGAGTTTGGGCTTGGTGTTTGGGTTTAGTTACTAAAAAACAGTAATTTTCAGACCTCTTTTTTGACTCAAAACAACGGCATAAAAATAATGGTGATTCTATGACGATAAAAAGATCGCGGAGTCGGTATCGTTCTGGCGGTAAAGGATCTTCCCGCCAGTTGAACGGTCAGGCGCCGTTAAATAAAAATCATGTTTTTGATAGTCGTGGCCCTGATGTGCGTTTAAGGGGTACTGCTCAACAATTATTTGAGAAATATCTTCAGCTTGCCCAAGATGCTGTCGGTGGTGATGATAAAGTCATGGTAGATGCTTATTTTCAGTATGCGGAGCATTATTTCCGTACGCTTAATGCTATGACACAAGCGACAAAGCGCAATTATACGGAGCAGGGGGAGCAACCCCATCAACAACAACCTCATCAGCACTCACAACGTATACCTCCTTTTTTACATAAAGGCAAAGGTGGCAATCTCAGTCATTTAGAACCTTGTATTGTAGAAAATGACCGTCGGGCGAGTAATTATTTTTTAAGTCCGGGAAATAATATAGGGAATAACGCGGCGAATCATTCTGAAATGGGTTCAAGAGTAAACCCTGAGATAGGTTCCGAAATAGACCCAGAAATGGGCACAAGAATGAGGCCCGATGTCAGCCATATGTCAGGCTATACAGATCGTGTAGAACGTGAATCAGGTCCTTTGTCGATGTCTGAATCGCGTTACATGTCACATACTATGCATTCTGATCGTTCTGATTTTTCAGAATAAGCATCTAGAAGAAGAAACTCTCTCATCATAACAACGGGTAAAAAGCGTTTTATCAGTGTTGTTATGAGGTAAGAGTGGTTTTGTGGGTTTCGTAAAAACAAAAAAGGAGTTGTAGCATGGGTGCTATTGTTCTTAATCAGCATAACGACAAACATCGTGATAAAATGGATAAAATTGATCAAGAATTTACAAAAGAGTCTTTACGTGATCATCTTAAATTTCTCTCTATTGGGGAAAAGGAACTGAACGAACTTCGTGCTATGGGAAATATTCTGATCCCATATATGCCGGAAATTCTCGAAAGATTTTATGCTGTTGTAGCGAGAGTGCCTGAAATTTCTCACCTTTTTACAGGGCGGGATCATATTAGCCGTATTAAAGATGCACAAATGCGCCATTGGTCCAAAATCATCAAAGGGGATTTTGGGGAACAATATGTTCAGAGTGTTAAAGCCATTGGTCGGGCGAATGCGCGTATTGGGCTACAACCACGCTGGTATATTGCGGGTTACTCGCTTTTATTGAGTTCTTTAATAGAAGTTGTTGTTAAGCATTTTGTGCCGCAAAAAAAAAAGTTGGTTTTCTCAGAATAGCCTTTCCGTTGAGGGTTTAACGGATTCATTAAGTGTTTTATGTAAAATCGTTTTGTTCGATATGGAATTATCTATTTCTGTGTATGAAGAACAACACGAATTAGAAATGATGGCTCTGCATAAGAAAAATGAAGAAGTACAGAAATCACTGATTGATGACATGCGTAAAGGTATGGAAGCCGTCGCTATGGGTGATATGAGCTTCCGATTTGTTAAAGCCTTTCCTCCTGAATTTGAGCCTATTCGTCAATCTTACAATACAGCCGCAGAAACCATTTCTTCAGGAATGAAACGCGTTTCTGACTCTGCTTTTTCGCTTGAAAAAATGTTCGGAGAATTATCGCAATCGGCGAATGATTTATCACATCGCACAGAAACACAAGTGAATGGTTTAGGCGAAGCGACCCATGCTGTAGACGGGATTACAAAAAATGTCAACTCAACTGCTGACATTGTGGTGCGTGTGAAAGATAAATCGTTAGGCGTACAATCTATTACAGAGGATTTGAACGCCGTTATGCATCAGGCAATGGATATTATGCATTCTATAGAAGAATCATCAAGTAAAATGTCCGAAATTGTCAAAATGATTAACGATATTTCGTTCCAAACGAATATATTAGCGCTTAATGCGGGTGTTGAGGCAGCTCGTGCGGGGAGTGCAGGGCAGGGCTTCGCTGTTGTGGCGGCAGAAGTGCGTAATTTAGCGCAACGTTCTGCCAATTCGGCGAATGAAATTAGAAAACTTATTACGGTATCTAGTCAATATGTGGGCGAAGGGGTCAAACTTGTTAGCGATGTGAGTCATCAACTTGATAAAGTTGTTCAAGAAGTCGTGTCTGTGACCGAAGACGTTACCCAAGTGGCTGCTTCGACACAAGAACAAGCGAAAAGTTTAGGCACCATTAACGCCACGATTGCTGATTTGGATCAGACATTACAACAAAATGCGGCTATGGTTGATCGGACAAATAGTGCCGTAAGCCATTTGCAAACAGAAACAAACACCATCGCGAATATATTGAGAAACTTTAAGTTTTCTGGCAGATAAATTTCTTTTTTGCCGCCTCTTTTTTCAGTCGTGCTGGTAAGGCACGCTCCTGTAGAAAGACCTATAGAAAGACTTGTACAAAGAGAGGCGGCTATACAAGAGCAAAAAGGGGGGCAAAAGAGGGCGCTTTGTTATGGGCGTAGCGATGTAGCTTTGCGTTCGGGCTGGGAGGTTTTGGTTAAAAATCTCGCGCCTTTGCTTCAAGGGCTTTCTTGTACCGTTCTTTATACATCTCCCTCAAAACGTTGTTACAAGATGGCGTCTCTTTTAGCCTCTTTTTTGACTGAAAAGAACTCTCTCACAATGCGGGTTGATGAACGCTTGTTAGAGCTGAATTTTGGCGCATGGGAAAGGCAATTTTGGGAGACAATTCCGCGCACGGCATTAGATCTTTGGGCGGCTAATCCAGAAGATTTTGCGCCACCTGGAGGGGAAAGTGGGGCGGCTTTATGCGCACGTGTTAAGTCATTTTGGCAAGACGTTAGTCAGCAAAAAGAAAACATGTGCATTATTTCGCACGGGGGACCTTTGCGTGTTCTTCAAGCCCTCGTTAAAGGAGAAAAACCAAATCTCTTTGCATCGTCTATGCCTCAAGGTTCTATTTCTGTTTTGCCCGTTTTTGCTTCTGATATTGTTCATGATTTTGCTCATAAGACGCATTTATAAATGCTTGCTCATCATGCGCAACGGATACACGGGCTGAATCTGACAAAGAAGAACGTGGTTTACGGCGTTTATATCGGCGGTAATAATAAGGAAATTTTCTTCGTAGAGGCTTTCCAAAAAGAGCAAAAGCCAAGCCTTGAGAGGCAAAAGGCATAAAGGCAGAGCTTGAGCGCATTAAAGCAGGAAAATCTTCCCCCATCATATTTTGGGCAAATTCTCCTTGTTCGCTGAGAAACAGCCCTAATTTGGAGCGTGAAAAATCCTCATCGTCAGGGTTTGGGGGCTGCGTATTCAAAGAGGGAATAGTGTAGACAGGAATTTGTAAGAGGTTGATGGTATGGGAGGCAGGTAAAGCGGTGTTTTGGAAAAGAGTACTTGGCGGCATCTCTAAAACAGCATTAGCTTCTATACCCGTTGCCATAAGGGCAGTATTACCCAAAGCATTAAGGTTTGTATTTGTTGCATTTGAGAGGCTATAAGCTCCACCCATAAGCCCACTGTTCATGTTCGTCGGGAACGCATATTGCATAAAATGGGCATTTGTTGCCGGATAAAGGGCGCGTAAAGATGTTTCTTGAGGGGTGGCAGGGTTTGCTTCCAAATTCCCTAAAGAAATCGTCTGATCTTCTAAAACATTTGTGAGCTGTTGGGCAGTCATCGGCACAAGATTGGCGCGTATAACGTCGGTAAATCCTTGAGGTCCAAGCGCAAGGTCTGGATTATCTAAAACATTCATGAGCGCTTGTGTACCCAGTGGAGGAAGCGGGTTTTCTAAAATATTCGTAAGCCCTTCGGAGCTTATTTCTGGACCTATCGGCGGAAAATCGGCGGGTATAGGCTCTTCGGTCGGTTGTCCTGTAGGCTTTCCTGTGTAAGGCTGCCCTTCTGGCGAATATGGTCCTAAAGGTTGTTGTCCTTGAGGTTCTCCTGCATAAGGTGAACTCGTAAAAGGTTGTTCCCACCAGGGTTGTAATGGAGGAACTTGTTTTCCGGAAGGTTGCCCCGTAGAAGGCGAGCCCGTGTAAGGGTTCCCTGTTGGCTGTTGTGTGGGTTGTCCTTTTGTGGGTTGCCCTTGTTGGGGTGATCCTGTAAAGGGAAGTGGTTCTGTTGGTAAAGGAAGCTCTGGCAGGGGAATGGGGAGCGGTGTCGGGTTTGGTTCAGCTTCTGGCGGGGTTAAAATAACAACGGCAGGCATTCCCTCTTGTAAAAGAGCTCGCGCAGCGTCAGAGAGAATAACGCTATCACTATGAGAAAGTGCTCCCGATACGTTATTATAACTCGAACTTTCAGAAGACGTAGAAAGAACAGGGCCGAGAGAGGGAAGTTTTTGATGGTTTTGCGTATCAGTGCGAGGGTCGGGCATAGCGTTAGAGGTATTGGACCAAGGCAAATTACTCATAGGTGTTGATGTCATTTCTCATACTCCTTTGACCTCAAATTCCTCTAACAATAAATACTCTTAACGGTAGTACCCTTTAGCGGTAAATCTCCTTAACGGTAAATCCATCTTCGCCGGGCGGGGTTACGGCGTTCCCATCCCAAGCGTTCAAGTTCTGGCGTACGGGCGGGCTCTTTAGGGTAACCAACACAGAGATAAGCTAAAAACTGCCAATTTGGTGTAATGCTCAGGGTGCGGCAAGCCGATTCAGGGTCTAAAATCGAAACCCAACCAACACCAACACCGCGCGCCGTTGCCGCTAACCAAAAGGTATGAATCGCCATAACCGCCGACCAAACTGTTGTCTCTGGCATGCTTGCACGCCCTAACCCGCGCCCTTGTGTGGGGTTTGTATCGCAAAAAACAGCAATATGATGAGGGGCTTCGTCCATACCCGATAATTTGAGCGTGGCGTAATGTTTGGCTTCCTCTCCACGACGTCCCTCAAGAGCGCGCGCATTACTCGCGATAAAATTCTGCCGTATGGCTTCTTTACGGTCTGGGCTTTGGATAAGTACAAACCGCCAAGGCTCACTTAACCCGACAGAAGGGGCAAGGCATGTTTCACCAAGAAGCGTATTAAGTAGCGCATCAGGCAAAGGTGATGAACAAAAATGCCGCACATCGCGCCGCCACACAAAAAGGTGTTCAAGATCTTGTAAAAAACTAGGGGTAAAAACGGGCGTAGTCATATTTCTATCATGGTCGGAATTACTACGCTCTGCAAGTAGTTCTTTTGTATATATACGCGCTTTGTTGCTGCGTTTTAATTTTGTTATGTAATTTTAGTGTTTTTTCTGCACTATAAAAAGAAAAACTCGTACGGCTTCTTTGTTGTTTTTGTGAGGTATGTCTTTCCTTATTTAATTCTTGTATTTTTTGTTTTGGAGTATTACTTTTTAAGTGTGTATATTTTTATCATAATACTGATAAAGTGTCTGATACAGGATAAACCGATTTATGAACAGAACTAACCGAAACATTGATAGCCGAGTAGAAAGAGATGAGCGATAAGCGACGATTTCCGCGTGAATATTTAGAGATTATCGAACAATTTCGTTTGATTGATGACACATTTTTTTCAGTTTGTCTTGACGGTGATATTCCAAGCATGACGTTAATTTTACGTCTTGTGTTAGAACGTGAGGATATTATC
>JAFVHT010000030.1 GCA_017474285.1 Acetobacter sp. | reverse complement strand
TTAAGTTTCTTTTTTTTCTTTAAACGAGAGGAGTTTATCTCTGTAGTATTGGTATTGTTTCCTACGGGCTTCTATTTCGGCTGGTATACCTTCAGTAAGGCTCGTGGTAAGCGTATGAAATTGATCTAATATCTCTACTATTTTACCCTGTACCTCTAACGGTGGAAGAGGGATTTTTACGCTTTGCATGACATTGCTCATTAACTTTGGGTTTCCCATACCCGCGCTAACATATTTCGGTGCTTCTATTGTCAAGAAATGATATAAAAATCTAATGTTCACAGCCGAACTCTTGACTTTTAGAAGTCCACAAACATTCGTAATGTTAAATTTCCCGTTTCTATAAAAAACACTACCTGCATAGGCTCCGTCAGTCGTCCACGTCAAAAATTCACCTTCATACATATACGAGGAAATACGACCAAACTCTCCGTTATTTTCTGTTTGTGAAGAATAAACGGGATATTCACCCTGATGACTTTTGATATACTCTTTAGAAATAACCTTCCCACGCTTTAGCTCACATACTTCCCCCAACAGCTTCCACTCAACACCCTCAGGACAAAGACGATCAACTAACTCAAAAACCTTGCTCATCGTGGCAAAATCTCACAACCAAATCTTAACATCAAAAAATCATCTCTTCTGCCCTCTTGCTTCCGCTTCTTTGTGTCATGACTTCTTTAACGGTAATATCCTCTTTTCTAACACAAGACGCAAAATTAACTTCATGCTTGAAATATCAGCTCAAGACAAACAAAAGTAAATAACGCCTTAAGAGTTTTCACGAGAGGTATTTCTGTTTTGTACCTAAAAAGGGTATAAGTTTTTTTATGTTTTTCACGTCTCCCCTTTTTATGCCCCTGTTTATACCGTTTATCCCCATTATCGGGGCGGGGGTGGTTTCGACTTCTCTTGTCTATGGCATGAGACGCCTTGCCGTTTTGGACCACCCGAACCATCGCAGCGCGCATAGTGCCCCTATTCCTAAAGGAGGCGGGATTGGCATTATGCTTTCTTTTATGCTTTTTTATCCTTTTTTTGGGACTCTTTTTAGGGGGTATGGATGGGCGACGTTATGCGTTGCCTGTGCGCTTGGGCTATTATGTGGGGTTTCGTGGCTTGATGATCTTTACCAATATTCTCCCCTTGTCAAATTAGCGGCACAATGTTGTGCAGCGGTTTTCGTAGTTTGTGCCGGGTGTCTGCTGGTGCCTCTTTCCCCGTTTTTGATGATAGTAGCGGGGGTGTGGCTTGTTTTTTGTATGAATGCCGTTAATTTTATGGACGGCTTAAATGGACTTATTGCGGGCTGTCTTTTCACGGGATCTGTTTTTCTTGCTTGTTGTGCCTCTTTTCTTGGGATTGTTGAAATACGCGGCGTTGCTTTACTTTTTGCAGCAAGTTTGGCGGGATTTTTACCTTTTAATTTTCCTCAAGCGCGGATTTTTATGGGCGATGTCGGCAGCCAAGGCTGTGGTTTATTGGCTGGAATCGCCGCCCTTTTTGTGGCGCATTTTACAAGCCCCAACACGCCCTCAGGTTGTTTGATGGGGTTTGCCCTGCTTTTTCCCTTGCTTTACGATGTTTCTCTTACGCTTATACGCCGCGCATGGCGGAAACAACGCCTAACCCAAGCGCATCGAGAGCATTTTTACCAAATTTTTCACCAAAATGGCGTGGCAGCCCCTCTGATTACACTCGGCGAAATCGCTTTAACTTTATGGAGTGGCAGTATTGCTTTAGCCGTGGCGAGGTTGCCTTTACACCAAGGCGCACCGTTATTGGTTGTGTTACTCCTCCTCCCGCAAGGGTTATGGAGCGCGTGGGCTTTTTTAAGGTGTAGCCGTTCTGTGAAACAAGCCTAAAACTTTTTTAAGAATGATCCCCTTTGGATTCTGTTTTGGATTCCGTTGGTGTTGGTTGCGTTGCCTGTGGTGTGCCCTGTGGTATGCCCTGTGGCATTTTCTGTAACATTTTTTTCTTTTGTTTCTTGTAATCCCATAACGCCCAAATAATAATGGCTACAGCAATAAAAACACCAAGAATAATATAAAATGTCGTTGTAAGATCTGTTATTGTTGTCGTTGCAGGAGGTAAGTGGTGTTGATCCATTTCCTTTAGCCTTTTTGGAACCCCACGGCGAAGATCTCCTTATCCTTTCTGGAAGCCATAGCTAAGAATAGTACATTCTCGCGGAAGTCGATAAATCTCTGGTTTTAAGGGTGGGTTTGCTTCTTTAAGTGCTTTTTGCACGGGAAAACTATTCTTAGGTAAATCACCAGACCAAACAGTAGAATAAGCAATAACCACTTCCGCCTCTCCATCTGCCGGTAAATCAGAAATCAACTGAATACCCATCTTTTCACGCGTCGTCTCCCATTCCTTTTACTCCCCTATCCAATAAGAAGAGGCTTGTCCAAAAAGAGAGGCAGAATTATCCCTTTTGCTTTCAACTTGCCTCACTTTAACTACCGCCGCTTTAAACATATACCCCCCCCCTACCCTTTTTTATCTTTTATCGTTAGATATGATCAAAAACTATATTGCATGAGTTATTACTATAAAAATAACAGTATATCAATAATAAAATTTTTGAATAAAATTACGGGGGTGGGTAATTCTACAATTAAGAAGGATTATGAAAGGTACGGGCAAGCCCGTCTTTCAATCCTAAAGGAGAAACTCCTAAAGAGGTTCGCATATCGGTATTATCAAAGGCTTTATCTTCTGTAAGGCGGCGTATTTCATCAGGGTGAATGGTTGGCACTTTGAAAAGGTTTTTGGGCACATACGGGGTTAGCCGCGCTATATTTTGTAAAACACGCACAGGTAATGTCACAATCGGTTTCGGTTTAAGCCCTGCGGCACGCGCGACTTCCGCCACAAAAACCCGATAAGGCACGGCTTGCGCGCCGGCAATGACTATCGCACAAGGGAGAGAGAGAAGTCTTTCTTCTAGTGCGGCTAAAATACACGCCGTGACGTCATCTTGATAAATGGGTTGCACAAGAGATTTCCCGCCCTCTGGTAACGGTACTACAGGCAAAAAACGCAATAGAGCCGCGAGCCTTTGTACGTTATTTTCTCCCGCAGCACCGTAAATCATGCTCGGGTGAAGTATTATGCCTGCCCTACCCGATTCTAATAAAGCTCTCTCGCCTTGTAACACCCCTCGCGCATGCTCATCAGGCCATTGTGTGAATTTGCGCGTACTGCCAAGGCAAACAAGCCGCGCCTGTTTGGGCGCTGCCGCTAATAAGGCAGGAATATGCCGCGCGTGTGCCGTGCAAACAATACGAGTCGCCCCGTCTAAAGCCGCTTGTAAAGCCTCTTTCGGTCCAGTCATATCGATCACGTGAGACGTTACAAGGGGTATTGTTGAGGAGTCTAATGAGCCAGATGCCTGTAAGCCAGATACCTGTAATTTTTCTCTTAATTTTTCTTTATTCCGCACAAGGGCAACAACGGGGGTACCTCTTTGGATCAGGGCGCGACAGACAGCCTGCCCACACCGCCCCGAAGCACCAATAACGTGAACAGGGTTGTTATTGTTCGTCATGTTGTGTGTTCATGCCCTTTTTTCAGTACTCTTTCTAAAGTGTTTTTTAAGGTGTTTTTTTAAGGTGTTTCTCTCAAATACCCCTCTAAATTGTAAAATAGCGCGCGTGTTTGTTAAAAATAACAAGTGCCGAGGTCGATTGTTCGGGATGAAGTTGATCCCCCTCCGTGAGGGTTACACCGATTTGATCGGCATTAAGCAACGCAAGAATTTCGCGTTGATCCTCTAAATTGGGACAAGCAGGATAGCCAAAAGAATAACGTGATCCACGATAATCCTGTTGTAATAATTTTTCCGTATCGCGTGCCTCTTCCGCGGCGAAACCACATTCCGAACGAAAACGCCTATGGATATATTCCGCCATAGCCTCTGCCATTTTAACAGAAAGCCCGTGGAGATATAAATAATCTTGATAACGGTTTTCTTCGAACCATTGTCGCGCTATATCAGAGGCTTTGTGCCCCATAGTAACCACTTGCAAACCTATAACGCCCCGCGTGCGTTCGGTTATATCGGGCACAAAATCCGCAATACAATCACCATTGTCACACGGTTGGCGCGGTAATGTAAAACGGGTAATTTCTGTTCTGCCGTCAGGGTCAAACAAAATAAGATCGTTACCGTCTCCTGCTGCTTTCCAATAGCCATAAGAGGCTTGTGGATGTAAAATATTTTGTTCCGCACAAAGGGCGAGCATACGCTTTAACACAGGGCGTAATTCTTGCCGTGCCCATTCTAAAAACTCTTCAAGAGAACGCCCTTGTTTACGAAACCCCCATTGAAATTGATAGAGCGAGCGTTCATTAAGGAAAGGGATAATGGCTTCCGGCGTTGCCTCAAGCATGCGAGCACCCCAAAAAGGCGGTGTGATTGCTGGTTCTTCTGCTGTGAGACGCTGACGGCGCGCACGCACTTTTTCAGCATCCACAGGAGCAAAACCACGGGTTTGAGGCGCGTCGTTTTTCGTTTTTTTAGGACGCGTACCCTCTCCCTCACGTTGTTTTTGAAGGGCGACACAATAAGCATCAAACCGATGATTTGTAATGTGCTCCATAAGGGTTAAGCCATCAAAAGCATCACGCGCATAAGCCACACGCCCCGCAACACCTTCTTGAGGAACATAGGCTTTAACGCAATCGTCTTCTACATAATGGCGTGTGAGAGCTGCTCCACCTAGTAAAACGGGAATATCAAGCCCCGCGCGGGCGATTTCCTCAAGATTTTCGCGCATAACAACTGTGGATTTTACCAGCAAACCCGACATACCAATAGCATCAGCATGTTCTTTTTGAGCCGCTTCAATCATGGTTTGTACAGGCACTTTAATCCCAAGATTAACCACCCGATAACCGTTATTACTTAAAATAATATCGACTAGATTTTTTCCAATATCGTGAACATCGCCTTTTACCGTGGCTAAAACGATCGTTCCTCTATTTTGGTTTTCTGTACGCTCCATATGGGGCTCAAGCCATGCCACTGCGGCTTTCATCGTCTCAGCCGATTGAAGCACAAAAGGCAGCTGCATTTTACCGGCACCGAAAAGCTCACCAACCACTTTCATACCGTCTAATAACACAGTGTTAATAATATCAAGCGGAGGGATGGTTTTCATGGCTTCTTCAAGATCTGCCTCAAGCCCTTTGCGGTCCCCGTCAATAATGCGATCTTTTAGGCGTTCTGTTGCGGTTTCTGCTTTTGGGCGTGTCGCTACTTGCGCGGCTTTACGATCCGCAAATAAAGCAAGCATCGTCTGTAACGGATCATATCCTTCTGTACGCCGATCAAAAATAAGATCTTCGGCAAGTTTAACTTCTTCTGGCGCCAATAAATGGAGCGGGCGGATTTTAGAAACATGTACAATCGCTGCCGTCATCCCTGCCTTTATGGCATGGTCTAAATAAACAGAATTAAGCACAGCACGAGCGGCAGGATTGAGCCCAAAGGAAATATTAGAAAGCCCTAAAACAATTTGAATATCGGGAAAAGCTTCACGAATAAGGCGAATTCCTTCCAATGTCCATAACCCGAGTTTGCGGTCTTCTTCTGCGCCGGTTGCAATGGTAAAGGTTAAGGGGTCAATCAATAAATCAGAAGGTGGTAGACCATAACGATCGCACGCAAACTCAACCAAACGTTTTGCAATACGGAACTTATCTTCTGGTTTACGCGCCATACCGTGTTCATCAATGGTTAAGGCGACAACAGCCGCCCCAAAACGACGCGCTAAGGCTAAACGATCAGCAGCAGGACCTTCACCATCTTCAAAATTGATGGAGTTAATAATAGGTTTACCGCCATGGCGTTTTAATGCGCCCTCAATCACTGCGGTTTCTGTTGAGTCAATCACAAGTGGCGCATTGACGGATTCTGTAAAACGTTGAATCACTTCATCCATTTCGGCATGTTCATCACGCCCAACAAAAGCAGTGCAAATATCTAACGCGTGCGAGCCCTCACGCACTTGTTCACGCCCTACATTAACGCAACCATCCCAATCATGTTGTTCTTGCAAGTCACGCCATTTTTTAGAACCGTTGGCGTTGCAACGTTCCCCTATTGAAAAATAGGCGTTTTCTTGCCGCAGAGTGGTTTGTGTATATAAACTCGCCACCGAGGGTATCCAAATTGTTTTACGTAAAACAGGCGCCGGTCGGTAACCACCTTTTTCTTGCGCTTGTTTACGGAGCATCGCATCAAGAGCGGCAATATGGGCTGTTGTCGTGCCACAACAGCCACCGATAAGATTAACCCCATCTTCTTGGATAAAACGTTCAAGCCAAACCGCCATCGTTTCTGGTGTAAGAGGGTAAGACGTTTTTCCATTGACCAACTCAGGCAAGCCTGCATTAGGTAACACAGAAATAAAACGGGACCAATTTTCTGCCAACCAACGAATATGCCCTGCCATTTCTTGCGGACCTGTGGCACAATTTAAGCCGATTAAATCTGCTTCCAACGCGTGAATCACTGTTGCCGCAGCTGCAATATCGGTACCGACAAGTAATGTGCCTGTTGTTTCAACTGTCACTTGCACAAAAATAGGCACAGAAAGCCCCGCCTCTGCCCGTGCGTTTTTCACGCCGTTGACAGCCGCTTTAATTTGTAACGGGTCTTGACAGGTTTCAATGAGAACCGCATCAACGCCGCCTTCTAATAAGCCGCGCGCTTGTTCGGTTAAAGCGGTTTCTAATTGTTCATAAGGCACTCCCCCTAAAGAGGGAAGTTTTGTTCCCGGTCCTATGGAACCTAAAACATAACGCGTACGCCCATCTGAAAAACTCTCTGCCGCTTCCCGCGCTAAAAGTGCTGCTGCTTTGTTAATTTCGCGCGCACGGTCTGACAAGCCAAACTCCCCTAACGTAATGGGAGAGGCGCCAAAAGTATTGGTTTCGACCATGTCAGAACCCGATTCAAAATAGCCGCGATGAATGCCTCGGATCAATTCTGGGCGTGAGAGGGTTAGCACTTCTGTACAGTTTTCTTGCCCCCAATAATCACGCTGTACGTCAAGATCTAACATTTGAATACAGGAACCCAATCCCCCATCACAAAGAAGAACATGTTCACGCAAAGCATCAAGTAACGGCAGACGAGAAGACATAGAAAACCTATCGACAGTAAAGACTAAAAAGAATGAAAAACAGTAAGCGAAAATATTAAAAGAGACGCCACTCCTTTTATTTCAAAGAGTCACGCGCTTGTCTATATAAGAGAATAAAAGAGAATAAGCATACGAAAAAGCCCCTAGAAAACATTTTCCAGAGGCTTTTTTTTTCGATAGGCTTAAAAACGATGTTGCTAGTGTTGAAATGTATAACCGCAACTATGACATTTATATGACCCAAGTGCCTCATCTGCTATTCTACCTGCGGCTGCACCCGTTGCCGTACCAGCTAAGGTACCACCTGCCGCTCCAAGAAGTCCACCTATAGCCCCACCTATAAGAGTGCCAAATACAGGAATAACGCTCCCTATTGCAGCACCTGCTGCGGCGCCACTCGCCGCGCCCCCGAGAGAACCTGCTGCTCCAAGAGCGCCTCCCGTAGTTGCACCAATATTTGTTAATGCAAGGTTTTTTTCTACTCTACTTGAGCCACATTTAGGACAATCAGGCATTTTTAAGTCTCCCTTATAAACATTTCTACCGGAGACCCCTTTTCAATGAAAACTCTTAACCTTCTTTCTTAACTTCGTCAATTCTTTTTTAAGAAAAGATCTTACAAGGTGATTTTATTGTTAACTCTCAACAGATTGTAAAGCTAGTTTTCCCTCAATACTTAAGCGGCATATAAATTTCTCAAAATCATCATCAGGATATAAATAGATATAGCCACTCTTCACAAGTCTTAACCCACGATTTTTAACTATTTCAAATAAATTATCATTTCTCTTGCCGTTATTGCTACGAACACGTTGTAAAATTATTACTTCTTCATCTGAAAAAATTAATATTGTTTTTTGCTCTTACAATTTTTTTGTTTAACAATGGAGTAACAAGCTCTTTGAGCGCATCATACATATGATCAGGCACTTTATCTTTATTAATGGCTTCATGCTTGATAAGATATAATAAAATTGAAAAACACAGACGGCGCCTCTCTTCAGCAACCAAAACAGACATCTGCTCTAAAGAAATCACTTGTTCTACTGTTAGCATTCTTATTTCCTTTATTGGGTCATAAAACGTTTGTTATTTTTCTTTTTTTCTACGACTGTTGCGACACGTTGTAAACGTTCTTTAACGTTTTATCCAACGTTTTTTAGAGTTTAACGTTTATTGTTCGTATTTATAGAAGCATTTTAGAACACGCTTAGAGGCAACACGTCGGGTCACCAAACAAATTGGGAAGAGGTCTCTGCCCCTTCTTTTGAGCTTTGTGACTCTTCTCAAATGACTGCTTTAACAACATGTCAGTAGCGTGCTGCTGAACAGGATCAATGACCGCATGCCCATGCGCACCCGCTTTAATAGGCACGACCACCTCATCAACAGGATGATGGCGGTCCCCCTCTGAGCAAGCTGACAAAAACAGCGGTACCCCCACAACAAAAAGAGTTACAATGCGCTTACAGACCATTTTATTGTCTCTTTATACATTTATGTTTATCTTTAAGAAGCGTGTTGTCAATGTTATAGCTTAAAAAAGGATTTTTTAACACCCATTTTATGAAGCGACAAAAGTTTTAGATTTTAAGAACACAAAGAAAAACCCCTATTCAAGCCTTCACCAAAAATAGGGGTTTTTATATATCCTATCACACACAACACAACGATCTACACGGGGCTCTATACGGGTAGCGGATTGAATATGTTTGCAAAAAAAGAACCTGTGGAGTATAGTACCAAAAGTAGGTGGAGAGACGTCTGTCACAACAATCTCCCCACCAAGCCGGTGGCTATTTTTTTAGTGAGTGCTTCAGTACGGCCCTAACCGACTGGAGCACATTTTTCACCTTGCGGGCTAACCGCTTAGTGACACAAAAAGCAGCCACAGGATTAAGTAGTATGATCACCACAAAATGATGAAACATAGCCACCTCCCTTGGGTGCGTAGAGCCGTAAAGCGACCCCGCACGGCTCCACAGGTTTACACGGTAGGGCCGCACCTGTTTTAAAAAATGCAACAACTGAAAGATGGCAGAAATCTGCGGTTTTAGAATATCCACAGAATCAGTGGATAGAGTTGTGAATTAACCTCGAAAAAAAAAATTAGACGAGCTTCTTTAAAAAAGCCCCTCTGATACCCTTTGAAAAGTCTTTGAAAAAAATTCTTTTAAATCTCTTAAAATCTTTGGAAGGCGTGGCGTAAAACCGCTGTACTCAATGAAATCATCAAAAGAGGGTTATAAAATAAAAAGAAGGAAAACGTCTGAAAGAATGTTTTCTTGTTTTATGGTTGTATCACGAACATGAAAAGAGTAATAAAGAGACAAATAGGTCTCTAAAAAATGTTTAAAAGGTGGCGTGTAGGGAGAGGAATAGGCAAAATATGAGCAAAAAGAAAAATAAAAATAGAGAAAATAATCCCCAAAACAGCCTAATATCTGGCTCTACACAAAACAATTCTACCCAAAACGTGGCACACGTGGCACAAAATACTTCTGAAAATGCTTTAATAGCATCTCCTGAAGAGCTCTCTCCCGATAAAGTGCCACTTGCTTTAGCTAAAGTAGAATCTCTGTTAGAACAAGCGCGTATTCCGTTTATGCCGATAGGGTCTGAAGACGAGGTTGTGACATGGGAAGATGTGCGTGATCATGTGATTCGTACTATTGGTAACACACTTGATTTACCTTATCTGAATAGACCTTTCCACGGTCCACCACCCACGGATAAAGAAGATTTAAGAAAAACATTTTATAAGTGGTTGTTGTTTTAAGGGAAAAAGTTATGCCGGCAATAAACCCGATTTTGCAAAAGGAACAGAGACGCAGATCTAGGATTCTTGCGGGTTTTACGGTTTCTCTAACAGTATTGTTCGCAGGTATTGAAATTTTATGGATGTTTGCTTACCATATTTCTTTATATATTTCTGTGCCTATTATTCTTATAACGTCTCTTTTGCAGATTTTAGCAACAGGCGGACTTGTCACCCAATTTATTGGGTTTTATATGGCACTTAAACCTATTGAGAAAGACCCATTTAATCCGATCAATAAAGCGATTGATATCAAAGAAAATACCCGTATAGCGGTAACGATGCCGATTTATCACGAAGATGCGAGGCGTGTAGCAGGTGCATTTTCAGCGATGATTGAAGAGTTATCTCATTATAAAGAAGCAAAACATTTTGATTGGTTTATTCTTTCTGACTCGCGCAAAGAAGATGTGATTGTACAAGAACAAAAAGCAGTTTTTCTTTTAAAAGAGAAGTTTCCTGAGATAGGGATACATTATCGTCATCATATTATGAACACGTTTGCGAAAGTAGGGAATACGTCTGATTTTTTCCGCCGATGGGGGGGGAGGAATTTAAGGCTGTTATCATGCTCGATGGGGATAGTATTATGCCTGCCGAGACCATGGTCACACTTGCTCGTACTATAGAGGGCAACGACACTATAGGGCTTATTCAAGTGCCTCCTTATGAGATAGGCGAGGCAACACTGTTTAGTGCACAAAGAAATTTTGGCATGCTTATGATCCCGATCATGTTTGCGGCAACATATTACTTTAAAATTGGGCGTGCTTTTTATTTGGGACATCATGCTATTTTACGGACAGAGACGATGACAAAGGACTGCTCCCTTCCTGTTTTGTCGAGAACAAAACTTTTTGCAGAAGGTAAGCCGATGTCGCATGACGTTTTCGAGGCGGCTCTCATGGAAGGCGCAGGGTGGGAGACCTATGTTTTGCCTCAATTGGTAGGGTTTGATCAACAGGTTTATAATATCAAAGAATGGGCTATACGTGAGAACCGCTGGCTTGTTGGTTCTATGAATTGGTTGCGGCTATGGCGGTATAAACAACTTTCTTTCCATGGAAAAAGTAATGTTCTTTTTTTGTCATGCCTATATTCAAATGCTTTTTTAGGGGTTATTGGATTGTGTCTTTCTTATTATGGGAGTTACTATTTTTTCAAAAATTATCTATATTCTGATCTTTTTTTACGACATTTTCAAAATCTCGTTATGTTTTCTATCGCTATTTTCTTTTTTATTTTGCTTTCACCGATCTGTTTAACACTTTTGTATTACCATAAATCAGGGCGTTTACGTCAATTAGGGGGTGTTGTTAAAGTAACATTTTCTTATTTCTTAGTCTATTGTTTGAAATCGTTTCTCTCTATTATTAAAATGTTTTGTTTGGCACGTTTTTTGTTCAATTGGCTTAAAGGAAAGAAAATTGTATGGGGAGCACAAGATAGAGAATATAGAGGTGCTCTTTCTTGGGAGGAGAGTTTTAAGTTTTCTTAGTATATTTCAGCAATAGGCTTAATATTTCTCTATGTTTTTTATACCTATTTATGGCCGCTTATGAGTCCGGGTGTCTTAAAAATATTGTCTATTAACTATTGGATTATTTTCCTTTGGTATGGTGTGCCGCTCATTGCTATGGTTTTTGCGCCTGTCCTCATTCACTTTACGAGCCGCTCTTTTCCGTTAATGGAAAAAATGGGCTGGCTCAAACACCAATGGGCGGGTGAGAATGAACACCCTGTTCTGCGTGAAACACGCAATATGACAAGTTGGTTTGAAGAGCAAATCCCAGAGGAATGGGGCTTTGAACAAGCCTTATCAGACCCGTATTTTGCTCTTCGTCATTTAGCCCTATGTCCCTCACGTCCACAAAAATACGCCTTTTGGAAAGACAAACTCGCTGGGCGGAATATTCAAGACCTGACCCGTTTAGAAAAACTCGTGGTGTTCCGTTGCCGGGAACTCTGGGAAATGTTTATGACAAAAAACCTCGACGTTTCCAAAGAGAAAACACATTAAACAGGGAAATAAAAGTTCATCAGGCAATGTAAGAGGGATTATTCAGAATTTCTGATATATATCCACTTAGAATACAGTGATTTAGAGCGTTTGTATTTTCCTAAAAATTGGAAAGAAGAATTGAATAAACCGCAAAAATCATCATTAGATAATTGGGTTCGTTTGAAGCAAAATAAACATATAAAATAAAAGAGGTGCAAAAATGCACCTCTTTTATTTTATGAACGATTTTCCTATCTCTCAAATTAGAGAGCTATTTACCCCAATTACCATATTGAAAAGAAAAATTAACTTCTTCAGGAAATTTTCCGATTTGGGCATTTCTTGAAGTTATATCGTTTGGAAAATTTATCTACTTTTATGACTATTGTGCTAACAAACTTAACAATGAAAGCAACCATTACGATACATACGGTAAATTTTTCGATGAAAATCTATTTTTCTCGAAAAATTAGACTAACTTCTTTAAGGAAGACCCTTTTACAGTCTTTAAAAAAAGTTCTTTAAATCTCTTAAACTCTTTTTTGGAAGGAGAGAGGTAACAAGGCGCTTTTAAAGCGAAGAGAGGGATAAAAAAGAAATCTTTTCACTCCCTCTCATCTCTCCAACGAAAAACTTTCTTACAAAAAAACGTTAAAACTAACGAGCAGCGTAAGACGCACCCAAAGCCGCAGGATACGCCACTGACATAATAATCTGTGTAATTTGTTGTAATGTCGTGCTGCGTGAAGGCGGGATATAAACCAAATCTTGATCGGCAATAGGAAACCATTGCGCTGTACGCATCCCCTCCGGCGTATCAATATTCACGCGATAAATCATCCGAAAATCATGCTTAAAAACAAAAACTCCTCGACCTTGTGCCGTATGCCAACTAATCTGTCCCAAAGAGAGTACTTTTGCTAACGTAGGTTGCTTATCAAAGTTGATCACTGTTGGACTTGCCCACCCTGCCCCTAAACACGTGGCACGTACAAGTGGTTTTTGTCGTACAACCAACGTATCTCCTGGTACGAGTTGAACATGATGTTCTAACACCGTTTTAAGAGGAAGAGAATAATCTTTGCCATGCCGAATAATCATGACGTTATTAACGGCAATATCACCCCCTTTATAAGAGGCAGCAAAAACCCTAAACCCTCCTGCACCCCCTAAAGCCTCGGAAACTGTAAGCCCCCCTTCGGGCCAATCTAACGTAATAGGTTTGTTGACAGAACCAATAATAACAATATTTTGCCCTTTATTGCGCTTAATCATCACAACCGCTTCTGCTTTAGGAAATTGTTGCGCTTTAGCATAACGTGCAGCGATGATTTTTTCCGCTTCTTGAGGCGTAAGCCCCGCCACAGTAACAGGACCTACATAAGGGAGATCGACTGTTCCGTTTAAGGCAACAATATAAACACCCATATCGGTTTGATGCGGCGCAGTTTGAAGCACCGATTGCTGCCCTGCTGATTGTGACCAAAGAGAAAGAGTAATATAGTCTCCCACAGCAATTTTTTGGGGTTGAATAGCAGGTTGACCCAGAGCAGTTAGTGTTTTATCAATATTTTCTTGACGCCTATGGAGTACTTCTTGCCAGAGTTGATAAGCGATGTCTTCATTAGCATTTTCAACAGGAATAGAATTAGAATGTTTATCAAGAACGTTTGACGCAAATGGACCCGTTGAAGGCATAAACGCGCAACCGTCTAATAAAAGAGGAGCAAGCAAACACGACACCAAAAGGGATAATGACACAGCACGTCGTGAAGCACGCCATGGAAAAGCTCCCCCCATGGAAAAGCCCCCTCCATGGAAAAGCCCCCTTGAAGAATACACTATTCTCTGAGCAATTTTTTGACCTTTTTTTGTTGGTCTCATCTCTTTTTCCCGTATGATTTCATCAATAATTTTAGAGTGACTGATACAGTTTTACTTAACAATGAGGTAAAGCAACCAGCTTACGCCAAAAGTAACCACTGTCCATAACAAAGCATAAGGCAAGGTCGGATCTGTTGGTTCTTGAGGTGCTTGAATGACATCAATATGAAAGGAATTGCTAATAGCCATTTGATCAATCGTCTGAACACTAGCGTTATCAAGTTTAATAACTGTGGCATCCTCTTTAATCTTCGCCGCAAGGTAAGAAAATTTTTCATATATAGGTGCCATATTTTTGAGGATAAATTCTTTTTGTTTTTCAATATTTTTATCAATCGTTGCCAGCTGGATTTTAACAATCGCCAATTCTTGCGATTTTTGTGCAAAAGCCTGTGCAACATTACCCCGACTTTCTAAAGAGACTCTTTGCCCTTGAAATTTCGTAATAAGGTTAAGGGTATCTGTGTACAGGACATTATAATCTGCAATACCATATTGTTTTTGAAATGCACCCATAGCATGCAAATCACGCGCTAAATTTTGTCGATCAAGAACCAAGTGAGATTCCATTTTTTTGCGTTCCCGCAAATAGGCATCAACCCCAGCAAGGCTTAATTTGTCTTTAGCATAATTTATTGCATGTTGTGACGTATGATAAACAAAACCAGGGTCAACTCCATCAACTTTGAGGATAACCATACCAGAATATTTATCAATTTTTGCATGAACATGAGCACGATAATACCGCCATAACCACATTTGGTTATGAGAAAGTAATGTGCGCACACCACCAAAACGGGTAAACAAATCCGTTTTCCGCCACTCAGCCGCAAGTGCTTTTGGGTCCATAGCATGGAAACATTCCCAGCTTCCAATAATGTCTTTTAAAACATAAGCCCCGGAAAAACCACCTCCCCCCCCCATCATAGCTGCCGCACCACCACCGTCCGCTGCCGCACCGCCATATTCATAAACCCGTAAAATACTTACACTTTGATAACGTGGCGTTGCCCAAATAAAAAAGTAAAACGCCGCACACAAAGAAGGTCCCCCACAGACCCACCAAAAGAGCCGCCTTTTATAAAAAATTTGATCACGCACGTCTATCACGATATACCCTTATCCAATAATATACTTAACAAAACCATATCCTATTATAAAAGATAACAATACATATACATATACATATACAGCTTGTAGTCTATATTATGTTGTTTGACAAGTCTATTTTTTAACTAAACTTTAAATATTTTAAGAAATAGTCTTTAAGAGACCTATTTTAGACTCTTTTCATGTTTTTTACGAAAGTTTTTCATATTCCTCTCAAAAAAATTTAAAAACGTCGTCCTTTTTGTTTGAAATTATATGCTGCACGCGCTGCCAATGTAGCAACTTGCCGACGGCATAATAAAAGATCAGGTGCTCCTGTTTGTTTACATGCCACTTCTAACGCTTGCCATGTCGTGGTTTCTTGTGTGAGTGCTGGTACTGTCCAAATACTTAAAGCACGTTCAAAACTCGGCACACGCTTAAAAAATACAGGCGGACGTAAGGTTTTTAAGGCTGCTGTTTTCTCTACACCCGACTCCAGAGCAGCCCGCACACGCCGTAACCGCTGTATATGCGTTAAAAACGCCCGAATCACGGGCACTGCGCCAGTACCTTCGGCTAACGCGCGTTCAAGAGCGCGATCAGCTTCAATACGTTTTCCCTCTGTTGCCGCAAAAGCGGCTTCTTCTAATGTAGCTTGTCCACTATCACCAATACACGCGCGTACATCCTCAAGTGTTATTGTACCTGAATCATTGGCATAAAGGGCTAATTTTTCCATTTCACTCCGTATAATCGCGCGGTGCGATCCGAGTTGTGTGCTTAACCACCGCAACGCCTCAGGCTGAATATCCACATGGCGGGCTTTAAGAATTTGCGCCATTGTTTCCTCAAGAGTACGCCCTTCTTCAGGGTAACACCCCACAGAAGCACAGTCTTTTCGTTCCTCCATAAGAACGCGTAATTTGGAGCGCGCAGGTAAGCTATGTGCCTCTAATACCACAAGTGTTTCTTGAGAGGCAGAGTGAGATTCTATCGCTAAAACCGCCTGTAATGCAGGCACAAGGGAATCGGCACTGTCACGCACACGAACAACGCGCCTCCCCCCTATCAACGAAAGCGCTGTAGCTTCCTCTTCAAGGTTGGAATGTGTTTCTTTATCAAGAATCGCTATACGAAAAGGATCATCGCTTTTATTGTTTTTATCTTGACCCAAAGCGGTTTTAACAACCGCTTGCGCGCGTTCTTGAATCAATCCCATATCGTCACCATGGAAAAGAATGACACGCCACGCCGTAGGATTTGCCATAACACGGGACAAAGTTTTAGCGTCTATTTTCATTATTTTATACGTTTATAGGCGTTTTATACGGCTTTTATACCCCTATCCCCTCAACACGCCTTAAAAACGTCCTGCTCCTACCGCTAAACGCCCAGAGGCAATACTTGGCACTCCATCTTCCCCCGCTTGTATCATAGTATTCTGCCCATAAGCGCCCGGCATAGCATTTGGTACAGGGTAGAACATTTGCGATGATGGCGAGGTAAAAGGTTGCGATTTTGCTATGTCTACAGATTCCTCTCCGTCTTCTTTTACCCCTGTACGAAACCATGCCGCCACTTGTTGGGTAATATCCGCCCCTAAAGCATGCGCCATACGGTCCATAGCCGTTTCATCGTTAAGTTGTTGCGCAAAAGGTTCCGCATAAGTTACTGTATACCCATCTAAAACACGTGAATTACCTTGAGCAAGCAGTTTAGGCCGCTTGGCAACTGTAAAAAGCTGCCAATGCGCTCGCCCAACAAGACGTGTCCACCCCGATGTGTTATCGGTGTGAATATCAACATTTTCTGCATTAAAAGTAGGCTGAACTTTTAAAACATAGCGATGTATATTTTGTGATCCATCAGCAGCCATTTTTTGTTGTAGAGCCTCCCGAAGTTCCTGCCCAACACGATCGGGGATTCGAGCAACGTAAATATCTTTGAGGTCTTCAGACACAGTACTATTATTGACATCTGTGCCATAGAGAGAGTGAAACCCACAGCCTGAAAGAGTCATAGAAAGCGCAACAGACATCATCGCAAGCATACAAAATGAAGCCCAACGCGAGGAGAATCGTTTGCTTTTTTGATGAATGGGCAATATTTTACGAGGATTTTTGGGAGCAGTATTGAGAAGTTTCATGCGTCTTTAACCACAAAATTAACGATACGATTGGGCACGTGGATAGTTTTAATGATTTTTTTTCCTTCTAAAAAACGGGCAACATGAGGCTGCGCTTGTGCACGGGCAATAACAACAGCCGGCTCTTCATCGGGAATAGCGTCAATAGTACCGCGTAATTTGCCTAAGATTTGTACCGCCATGGTCACCCGTGTCACCGTAAGCCATTGAGGATCTGCTTTAGGCCAAGGTTGAGAGGCAACAAGCCCTTCATGAGGACAAAGGCGAGAAAACATTTCCTCTGCCAAATGGGGCATCATTGGTGCACATAAAAGGCAAAGTGTGCGTGCACACTCAAAACGCGCTAAAGCAAGAGAGTCTTTAAGAGGTTCCTCTTGCGTGTTTTTAGTGTTTTGTTCGGCAAAGTTATCTGTAAGGTTATCTGTTGCTATAAGAGCAGACGTCAGTTCATGAATACGGGCAACAGCAACATTTATCGCAAAATGTTCTAATGCCTCTGTTACAGCAACAATAGTGCGGTGCGTCATACGGCGCAATGACTCTGCCGCTTCATTTGTCGCGGATTGTTGAGCAGACTCTGACTGAGAGGACTCCGTTAGAGTTTTTGTTAAGGCTTCGCTACTTAAAATTTCACTATTTAAAATTTCATTATTTTCTGCGGCAACGCCACACACCGAACGGAAAAGACGTTGTACAAAACGCCCTGCCCCTGAAACCCCAGCCTCTGTCCATTCCATATCACGTTCAGGCGGACTATCAGAAAGAACAAACCACCGCGCTGTATCTGCACCAAAACGATCAATAATCGCGGCAGGTGCTACCGTGTTTCGTTTCGATTTAGACATTTTTTCAACGCGCCCAATCGTCAACGATTCCCCAGTCATGCGGTGTATAGCGCCCTGAGAGGTACGTTCTACCTCATCTGGATACACCCACTGTCCTGCTTGGTCTTTATAACTTTCATGACTCACCATACCTTGAGTAAACAAGCCCGCGAAAGGTTCATCAATGCCAACATGCCCTGCACGGTGCATCGCCCGTGTAAAAAAGCGCGCATAGAGCAGGTGTAAAATAGCATGTTCAATCCCGCCGATATATTGATCCACCGCAAGCCACCCATTAACAGCATCAGGTACTGTTGGCGTTAGCGCGTGAGGAGCTGTAAAACGAGCAAAATACCATGAACTATCGACAAACGTATCGAAAGTATCGGTTTCTCTTGTCGCGGGTTTGCTACAAACGGGACAAGTTGTGTGTTTCCAATGCGGATGATGATCTAACGGATTCCCCGGTTTATCAAAACTCACATCATCGGGTAATGTCACAGGAAGTTGGTTTTCCGGTACAGGCACCGCACCGCATGTAGGGCAATGAATAATTGGAATAGGACAACCCCAATATCTTTGGCGCGAAATCCCCCAATCCCGCAAACGCCAATGCACGACTTTTTCCCCAATCCCTTGTTCTTTCAGTCGTTCTATGACCACAGAACGCGCTTCTTGCGGGGTTAGTCCGTTCAGAAAATCGGAATTGATAAGGTGACCATCGCCAGTATAAGCCTGCGTTTCAATACGATAAGTCGCTTGTTCGGTTTGTGGGGGAAGAACAACAGGCGTTACAGGGAGGTTATAGTAACGGGCAAAATCCAAATCACGCTGATCGCTCGCGGGGCAGCCAAATAAAGCCCCTGTGCCGTAATCCATTAACACAAAATTCGCAATCCAAATCGGAAATTCCGTGTCTAAAAAAGGATGAGAAACGCGTAACCCTGTATTAAACCCTCTTTTAGGGGCTGTTTCTACCGATTCAACCGACGTGCCGAGGCGTTGGCATTCTGCCACAAATTCTGCCGCTTTGGGATTTTGTTCTGCAACCCACAAAGCCAAAGGATGATCAGCAGCAATCGCTAAAAATGACATCCCAAAAAGAGTATCGGGGCGCGTTGTAAAAACAGTAACATTATGCAAATTTTGCGGTAATGAAGAGGGCGGTTTACAAAGAGGAAAGCGTATTTTAGCCCCCTCCGAACGACCAATCCATCGCTCTTGCATGGTTTTAACACGCTCTGGCCAACGATCAAGAGCTTGTAGTCCCTTTAACAAATCTTCCGCGTAGTCTGTAATCCGTAAAAACCATTGTGAGAGCTTCTTTTTTTCAATAAGCGCCCCTGAACGCCACCCTCTGCCCTCAACCACTTGTTCATTAGCGAGCACAGTTTGATCCACAGGGTCCCAATTAACCCAACTTTCGTGCCGTTCTACGAGTCCCACTTTCATAAAATCAAGAAACAATTTTTGTTGTTGCCCATAATATTCGGGTAAACACGTGGCTATTTCCCGCTCCCAATTAAGAGAAAACCCTAATCGTTTTAAAGTCACACGCATTGACTCAATATTGGCTAATGTCCACTCTTTAGGGTGAACACCTCGCTCACGTGCAGCATTTTCAGCAGGTAACCCAAACGCATCCCATCCCATAGGGTGCAACACACAAAACCCTTGTGCCCGTTTATAACGGGCAATGACATCTCCAAGGGCATAATTACGCACATGTCCCATATGCAACTGCCCTGAAGGATAAGGGAACATTTCTAATACATAATATTTAGGTTGATGCGCAGGCGGCACATCAGGCACAGAAAACACACCTGATTTTTCCCACGCAGCCTGCCATTTAGGCTCAACACACTGAAAATCATACGATAAAGAGAGAGAAGATAAAACTGACTCGGAAGAAGAGGTGTGAGACACTAGAAATTCCTTATAGGAGAATTTGAGAAAAACACGCTCGAACGAATAGACGCTAAAAACATATTATTTATTGTTATCAAGATGTAATTTACGCGCACGGGAGAGAATACGTGCCGCAATATCTGAAGCTGTATCAGGGGCAGGCGGTGTATCAACCCATTTATCCCCTTCTTTGACTTGACGAAACACACTCAAACGCAAAGCATCGGAACGCAAATAACGACTTAAAATAAAAGCCGTTATCTTAAAACGTTCATCATGAACGGCAGGTAGCGTGTACCAATCTGTAAGAATAACACCACCTTTTGCATCTGCCATAGAAATTGGCATAAAAGAAAGTATATCAAGAGTAGCACGCCACAAATACGTGTTAACATTATCTTTTAATGTCGCAACACCCCCAGAAGCCCCACGGTCTTCGGATAAAAGCTGACGGCGCGGGGTAGCAAGCGTATTATTCTCTCTATGGGAGAAAAAGGAACACGCGCTCAAGCTAACACCCATAACAATCATAAGGCTAGCGTAGCGCACTGCGGAATAACGCGACATGGTATAAAGTATAACTCCAGTATAATGAGAACAGTTTTTCTCTCTAAAATTTACAAACTATCCCTTAAATGTTCGTATAAAGTTATTCATATAGAATAATTGTGCTTTCGTCTATCTTTCCCGTTTCTACAAAATAGCTTAAGCCTCTATTGCGTCCCCCTATTGCGTCACAGTAACACAGGTTAACCCTTTTTGACGCAAGAGAGAGCAAATTGTATTCCCTTGCCCGTTGGGTAAGCCTGTTAAGCGAGAACGCCACACTGGAACCCCGCGAGAAGTCATCACCCGATCAATACGACTAACAGCATGTTGTAACACGTTAGAGGCTCGGCGGGCTTGGGCAATAACTTTTTGTGCATGTTCTGGCGTTGAAAAAGCCCCTATTTGAATAATCACGTTTCCTGTACCGGGCACTGATTTCCATACAATAGATGGGGACGCTACTAAAGATTGCGCCATAGAAACCGATGTTGTTGGGAATGATTGTGATGGGGTTCTTTGCGTCGAAAACGCTTGAACTGTAGCAGGTTGGGTTATAGTAGATTTGGTTAGGGAAAGTGGGGCTTGTGCCATTCCCCCTGACGCCCCCTGTGGTGGGGGAAGGTTCGCTTCCATAGGAGGCGCAACACCTGCTGTACCGGAAGTATTCGCCACGTTATAAGACGCGTTATAAGGTTGCGGTTGCTGCGTATAAGACGGTGTATAACGAGGCGGGGGCGACGAAACTTTTCCTCCTTGATCAGCGCTACGCCCTATAAGAGCCGCTTGCTGAAGGGCATTTTGTATAGAGTCCTGTGTATTTGCTCCCCCCATATTGGATTGAGCGTTAGGCTGTGTTTGTACTACCTCTACTGGTACAGTATTGGGGGACGCATTTGGAGCCGCCATAGGCACACTATCCCCCAAATGGGGGGCAACAGCAGCAAGATAGGCGCGCGCATAATCAGGCAATGGGGTACCATGTTGGCGATAATTCTCAACACATTGAGGACCACAATTATAAGCCGCCACAAATAGAGGAGAACCAAAGTGATCGTAGAGCTCGCGGATATAGCCGCTTCCTGCCATAATATTGTCATGCGGGTTGTAGGGATCTGGTCCCAAATGATAACGATGGGCAAGAATCTCATAGGTTGCTGGCTTAATTTGCATAAGCCCTACCGCGCCGTGCACCGAACGAATGAGATGACCATGCAAATATTGGTGCCCACCTGATTCTTGATTCATAATAGCCCGAATCCAACTCTGCGGAATAGAAAAACGTTGTGAGGCTTCTCTAATATACGGTCCCCACGGATTCATGGCTGCACCCGGAGGATGATAAGTATAGTGAACAGGCGCAACACAGGCAGAAAGTATCTCTGACGCCAAGGCTAAAAGAGCGATGCGCCCTATAATACGGTGACGTCTTCTATAAAAACACCCTTTCTCAAAACGCCTAGGCACAACTCTACCTATTGACACAATCGGAAAAATCCTTCTCTCTCACCGCATCATATAAATTGTTATAAAAAGAACCAAAAAATAAAAATAAAAAATGTCTTCAGTCATTGTATAAAATTTCTTATTGATGGACGTCACACCGTAGACAACCCACTCAGTAAAATAAGTCAAAGGGGACGGAAAGAGGGAGCTTGTTATTGTGCAAAAAAAGAATTTTTAAGTCGGGTTTTATTAGGGGTATTCAATCTGTGCAGTGTATGGGGAGGGACAACATTGTGGGACACATCGCTTACTTTAGCAGAAACTTCGCTCTCTAATCCCGCCCTTTCACATGCGGTACAAGATTCCACTATAAAAGCACTTATGGATAAAGGACTAGTTCTTGATCAACAAGGGAACGGAGCAGAGGCTGTTTCTGTTTGGAATGAGATCATCCATCGTTTTAGTATGTCACAAAACCTTTCTATAGAACAACAAGTAGCCATAGCTTTCGTTAAAAAGGGTCATGATATTGACACTACAAATTTGTTTTTGAGCCAATCGCATCCTTATAAGGAAGCCATTGCAACATATGATGCGCTACTCCATCGTTTTGGCACCTCACAAAACTTGATAATCCAACAACAAATCGCAATGGCTTTACGCAATAAAGGGGTTGACCTGAGTAAGTTGCATCGTTATGCGGAGGCCCTTGCAACGAATGATCTGCTTATCCATCGTTTTGGCACCTCACAAGACCTGACAATCCAACAACAAGTGGCAGGAGCTTTCCTCAACAAGGGTGGCGACCTTGGTCAGTTACATCGTTATGAGAAAGCCCTTGCCATGTATGATGAGGTGATCCGCCGCTTTGGAACGTCACAAGACCTTGCTCTACAACAACAAGTAGCAATGGCTTTATTTAACAAAGGCTTTGCCCTTGATCGTTTGCATCGTTATAAAGAAGCCCTCGCTGCTAATAATGAAGTCATACGCCTATTAGGAAAATCTCAAGACCCTACAATACAATTATTTGTAGTAGTAAGGGCTTTCGTGAATAAGGGTAAAGCCCTTAATCAGTTACATCGTTATCAGGAAGCTATTGCAACATATGATACATTGATTCATCGTTTTGGAGATATGCCAAACCCTATGATGCAACAATATGTAGCGGGCGCTTTTCTGAACAAAGGGAACAACCTTGACCAATTGCATCGTTATCAGGAAGCCATTGCGGCAAATGACGAAGTCATACGCCGCTTTGGGGATTCACAAGGTTTTGAGATACAAAACAAAGTCGTAAAGGCTTTACTCAACAAAGGTATTGAGTTTGGCAAGCTGCATGATCGTGAACAAGAAAAAGCGGTTTTTGAGGAATTGGTTCATCGTTTTAAGAAGGTGAAAGATTTTGAGATACAAAAACAAGTTGCCATAGCACAACGTTTTCTTACACACCTCTAACTGTGCTTCAATATGTTTTTTTACTATAGAGGCTAAGTATGTAATTGATCTTCTTTTATTGCAGCGCTCAGAGATTCTAACGCTTCACCTAGAGAATTTTTAGGAAAATCGTGGGAAGAATATGTTCGCGTTGTTGCTAAGGAAAGAATATTTTTTGAATGTGGCGGTTTATGCGTTTGTAAAGACTCTGTTTTAGTACCTGTCGGTTCTTGTACAATACGTACTCTTTCCACAAGAGTCGTGCCACTCCACATATTGATACGTGCCATGAGCATTTCTGCCCTATAGTGCATTTCCATCGCTACAGGACCAGAACAGGCTATTGTTAATACTTTTGCAGATAATTTTTTAGGATAAGCCAACGCGGCAATCTCTGCCCCAACAATATCACGCCAACGGGTTAAAATCTGGATTTCCATCGGGGAACGACGACGAAAAGCCACCGCTGTTACATTGGGTAAAAGGGAAGCAAGGCTCCGCGGTGTATTATAGACTCTATGAGAGAGGTTTTGCTCTTTTTGCTCTGTTGTTGGAGCTACAGACGGTGTTATAAACTCTGGCCCGTTTATAGGGTTGCTTGCTTTTAAATCTTTCTCCATAATCGCGTTTTGTGATGACCCCCTCCGCACAGGCCTTATTACACTGGTATGACCAACATCGCCGTATCCTCCCATGGCGAGCCCCTGTTGGACAAATCGCTGATCCGTACCATGTTTGGCTCAGTGAAATTATGCTTCAACAAACAACAGTAAAAACTGTTGCCCCTTATTATCACCGTTTTTTGGAGCGTTTTCCAACTTTAACAGACCTTGCTTGCGCTGAAAGAGACCTTGTCCTCACTACATGGGCAGGATTGGGCTATTATTCTCGCGCACGAAACCTCCATACATGCGCCCAAATCGTTGCTGAGCGTGGTGGCTTCCCTCGTGATGTTTCAAGTTTGAAAGCCTTGCCCGGTATTGGAGCTTATACCGCCGCCGCTATTGCAGCTATTGCTTTTGGTGTGCCCGTCGTGCCTGTTGATGGTAATGTAGAGCGTATTACGGCACGCATTTTTAACACACATACCCCGCTTCCGAACGCACGCCCTTTATTGGCGCAATTAGCAGCAACCCTCAACACAGATCAAGAAGCACAAAAACGTCCTCATGATTTTGCGCAAGCCCTTTTTGACCTTGGTGCTCTGCTTTGCTCTCCCCGCAATCCAGCTTGTGGGTTATGCCCTTGGCAACAATATTGTGCCGCTTATGACGCAGGTACGGCTTCAATTTTACCTAAAAAAGCCCCTAAAGCTGTACGCCCTCAACGTTACGGCGCTCATTTTTTAGTAGTCGATGAGGCTGATTTTATTTTATTACGCCGCCGCCCAGATAATGGACTTCTTGCCTCTATGATAGAACTCCCCGGCACAGAATGGCGTTCTACCCCTTGGAACGATGATGAGGCCTTTCAAACGCCACCTGTTCAAAGCCCATGGCAACGTGCGGGAATGGTGCACCATGTTTTTACACATTTTGCTTTAGAGCTTATTGTTTATGTTGGACGGGTTGCACGTTTCTCGAACAAAGAGGTCGCAACAGGGTTTTTACACCCTTTATCACAAACACATGAAGTTGCTCTTCCTTCTGTTATGAAAAAATGCCTGACACTTGGACAAAAGTTTTTACACAATCACAACCTATAAGACCTCGTTATTATGGTTTTTGATTATATTTCACCCGTTTCCTCTTTAGAGTCACAATTTTCCCTCACAACACCCCGTATAGGGATTATTTTGGCAGCACTTGGCACGCCAGACAAACCTCATTACCGTGCTGTACGACGTTATTTATCAGAGTTTTTATCCGATCGCCGTATTATCGAAACACACCCTTTACTTTGGCAGCCTCTTTTACAAGGGATTATTTTGGCAACGCGCCCTATAACAAGCGGCAAAGCCTATCAACGTGTATGGAACAATACCCAAAATGAAAGTCCTTTACGACTCATAACCCGCCAACAAGCAGAACGTCTTGCCGATAAAATGGCACCGTCAGGCGTTGCCGTTACATGGGGTATGCGTTACGGTACCCCTTCATTACAAGAAGCGGTTCACACCCTCATGCGCCAAGGCTGCCAACGTCTTCTTTGTATGCCGTTATATCCTCAATATAGTGCCACTTCAACAGCAACCACGCTCGACCAAATTTTTAGAACCCTCATGCGGCTTCGTAACCAACCTGCCCTCCGCACATTACCCTCTTTTGCCGATCATCCTCTTTTTATAAAGACGCTTGCCAATCATATCCGCATAGCTCAAGCGCAAGCTAACTACCCTTTTGAAAAAATTATTGCCTCATTCCATGGACTACCTCAAGCCTATGCTGACAAAGGAGATCCTTACCCCAATGAATGTTTGCGAACGGTGCAAGCCCTCCGTGCTGCGCTCGGAATAAATGAAATAACCATGCCTCTCACATACCAATCGCGTTTTGGACGCGCTGCATGGCTAACCCCACATACAGCCCCCTTTATTCAGGCACTACCGGATCAAGGCATTAAACACATTGCGGTCATTGCGCCAGGTTTTATGGCAGATTGTTTAGAAACATTAGATGAAATTGATAACGACATACGTCATCTTTTTCTCAAAGCGGGAGGGAAGTCTTTTACATTGATCCCGTGTCTTAATGCAAGTCCAGAAAGTATTGATTTGCTCGAAACACTTGCACGGCGTGAACTTGCAGGATGGCTTCCCTAAATATAACGACTATAAATTACCTCTAAAGAATACGCCTTTAAGACAAATGAGAAAAACGTCAAAGTGTGTTTTATTTCCTTTTGCTTTTTTTAGAACGTATTTCTTCTTTTGTACCTCTATTTTGCGCGCTTGTCTCTTTACAAAACATTACTTTATCAGGAAACAGGCAAATTTCCCGAACCACGCATCGCCAACATTCAGGCTGACGCGCTTTACACACATAACGCCCGTGTAAAATCATCGCATGGTGAGAGGCATGCTTCATCGCATCAGGAATACGTTCTTCTAAGGCTTTTTCAACAGTACGCACACTACGCCCACGCCCTAAACCAGAACGATTGGAAAGGCGAAAAATATGCGTATCAACGGGCAGTGTAGGTTGTCCAAAAGCAACATTTAACACGACATTAGCGGTTTTCCGACCAACGCCTGCAAGACTTTCCAACGCTTCACGCGTTTGTGGCACGTCTCCCCCATATTGTGTCAGAAGTTGGCGTGAGAGCATAACAACATGGCGCGCCTTCGCCCGCCATAAGCCAATCGTTCGTATACACGCGGCAACCCCTTCCTCCCCTAAAGCCACCATAGCCTCGGGTGTAGGGGCCCGTGCAAAAAGAGCTGGCGTTACTTTATTAACTGAAACATCTGTTGTTTGTGCCGAAAGCACAACAGCAACCAATAAACTAAAGTGATCTGTATAATGGAGTTCTGTTTGCGCGTTAGGCGATGCCTTTTCTAAAGTTTGAAGAAAAGCGACAATTTCATCACTTCTCATATCACGAGGTGTTTTATAAGGAATTTTAAGAGACGTCACTTGCTGTTTCCTGTATTTTTCCTCTTTGTCAGAAAAGTGTTATTTTATTGCTTTTTGACAAAGTACAAAGCAAGACATATAAAAGGAGAATATTTTCGTAAAAGAAGTTTACTATAAAAGAAACCTTATACCCTAGCCTACAGAAACGATAGAATATTACTACTTCTTTCATGAAGTTCCAGCATGGATCAAAAGAAAACATCTCCCTTGTCCCGTATTATGGGAAACACATCTATTATCGTTTCCGGGCGTCTTTTTAATGCCGTTTGCAGCTTTATTTTTATTCCGTGGACAACACAAACAATTGGTTTAACAGCTTTTGGACAACTTGTTCTTATTATAGCCTATACTACGCTGATTGCTAGTCTGACACATATGCAAACGTGGCAACCATTACTCCATTATGGATCTACCCTATTTCATAAACAAGATGAACGTAAATTTTATCAGATTTTAGCCTTTTGCATCCGATTAGAATGCCTCGGTAGTGTGATAGGTTTATTTATTGGACTAGTCGGCATTGCATTTTCTGGCGTTCTTTTTGGATGGCCACCCCAGTTACGCCCTATTGCCATCTATTGTGCACTGACAATCCTATTTATGAATACGGGCTGGTCATCTGGTCTTATGCAACTTTTGAATATGTTTCGTCTCTCAACACTAGCCCAATCTTCTGGGACTATTGTTCGTACATTAGGATGTTTTATTGGCTACGAATATCACCTCAGTATGCCGTATTTTTTGGCTGTTTGGAGCGTCACTCAACTTACAGTATTTTTATGCTTTACAAGTGCCGGGATTTATCTAGTACGGCATAAATTACGCACAAAGTTCCCATGGAAAGAGCTTTTTTTTCCTTCTCTTCATATCAAAGGTATTTGGGGTTTTACACTCGGCACAAGTATAAGTGGTATTATCTACGCATGCTTTACACAAGCCTCTACTCTCATGGTTGGTACAAGCCTTGGCGCCGCAGATGCTGCTATTTTTAACGTTGCTAATCAAGTAACAACCTCTATGGCCCGCCCCGCCACACTTGTTGTTCCTAGTCTATACCCTGAATTTGTCAAATTACGTGATAATAAAGATTGGCACACGTTCCGTCGTACTCTCTTAAATATTATGTGTATTATCAGTATTATTGTTATTGTCTTACTTCTTGTTTCCGCTCTCTTCGGTAATCGTATTCTTGCTTTTATGCTGCATCACCCATGCCTTAACAGTACCACAGTTATCAATCTTCTCACGGTCAATGCTATTCTCGATATTGCTATTACGCCTCTGGAACCTATACTCACCGTATTAGGCAATATTTCTTATATTTTACGTGCCAAAGGACTAGCACTTGCCCTTTATGTACCAACTTTTTTAGGACTTACCCATTTACTCGGCATCAATGGATCGGCAACAGCTATGATATTTACTACCGCTATTATTTTCACATTATGTAGTTATAAAACTGTACGTATTATCACTGCCTTACGCTACTAACCCCTCAGAGATATATAAAGAGTTCTATTCCTTCAGCCTCTAAAAAGCATCAATCATCATGAAATGTTACTAATATATCACACGAGTATGATACGCTTATCTGTGCTTTCCTAACAAAGTAAAAAGACAAAACGCCCACAATATGTTTTAACACACCTATTTCTAGCTTAAAGTTTGTGTATTGATTAAGCTTAAAGAACGAACTCTATGGAAGCTATAGATGGCATAGCCCTTACCGTTTTAGTACTCTCCACGCTCTTCGGTGTTTGGCGCGGATTTACCCATATCTCCTTAAATTGGTGTTTGTGGATTCTTGTCACTATCGCTATTGCCCGTTTTCGAGCCCCTGTTGCAGGGTTAATGGGACACTTTATTACATCACCTATTTTAGATCAGATTGCTAGTTCACTCGCTATTTTAATCGGTGTTGTTATAATAGGCAGTTTTTTATCGGCGCGAATTGTGCGCATGGTACGTGCGACGCCTATGAGCGGACCTGACCGTTTGCTAGGGGGAGTATTAGGGTTTATTCTCGGAGGCGCTTGTGTTGTTGTTCTCTTTTCTATTACAACTCTTACGCGGCATACAACACTACAAGAATTAGGAAATAACAGCCAACTTGCACCGTATATTCAGTTAGGAATCAATCAATTAAAACAACTAGCCCCCTTATTGGGCTCTAATATCAATTCAAGTAGTCTCCCCAATAACTTGGGCAATCTCAATAATTTAAGTCAGAATGTTAGTTCTATAATACAGGGCTTACAAGGGATGCAATAAGGTTTATAAAGTTTTCATATCGATTCTTATGAATCGACCAAACCTCTTCTACGTCTTATAAAAATACCACCTTTTGATTCAGAGCCTCTTTCAAGAAGAAAATAATGATCTATAGTACAATCCTGATTTTTCTTGTGATAGAAATCTCTACGCTCCACGGTATTTGGCGTGGGTTTTCCCATACTTCCTTAGATTGGTGTTTGTGGATTCTTGTCTCTATCGCTATTGCCCGTTTTCGAGCCCCTATTGCTGTGTCAATAGAACAATATGTCTCTTCACCTATTTTAGCTCAGATTGCTAGTTCAGTCATTATTTTAGTCGGTGTTGTTGTAATAGGGAATTTTCTATCATCGTGGATAGTATGGACAGTGCGCACAACCTCTATGACCGGTGCTGATCGGTGTTTTGGTGGTTTATTAGGATTTGTTCGCGGAGTAGTTTTTTCAATTATTCTCTTTTTTGTTATTCAGCGTACAACAATACTACAAGAACTAGGAAATAATAACCAACTTACCCAATTTGGAAATAACGATCAACTGACACCATTTATTCAATTTGGTGTTAATCAACTACAACAGCTAGCCCCCTCATTGAATCTCAATTTTAATGCGTATAATCCTTACAATAATTTTAATGATTTGAGTGACACTTTTAGTTCCATCTTAGCAGGAATGCAGTAAATTTTGAATAAGTTTACAATTAAGTCTATAATGGATTAGAATAATTTGCTTGCCTGTTGTGCATATTTTTCTCTATTTTCTAAAAGATTTCTTTTGTCGTCAATACGTGTTAACAAGCGTTGTCCTTTCATTCTTTCACTTTTTAAATCTCCCTTTAGTCCTTTTTAAAACCTATGTCTCTTTTTTCTCTCCCCGTTATTACTATAGAAGACAACGACCATCCGCATGAAGAGTGCGCTGTTTTTGGCGTTTGGAATGCCTCTGATGCTGCCGCGTTAACAACTTTAGGCCTCCATGCTCTTCAACATCGTGGACAAGAAGCCTCGGGCATTATTTGCTTTGACCCAAAAATACAAGAATTTCGTGCCCATCATGGTTTTGGACTTGTTGGTGATACGTTTTCTGACCCCCATACCATGGAAAAGCTCCAAGGAACTTGTGCGATTGGGCACAATCGTTATGGGACATCTGGCCCATCACTATTGCGTAATGTACAGCCCATTTTTGCAGAATTTGTTTTTGGCGGACTCGCTGTTGCCCATAACGGCAATCTAACCAATGCACGCGCTCTACGGCGTGACCTTATTCAGCGTGGCTGTTTGTTCCAGTCAACCATGGATACCGAAGTTTTTGTGCATCTCATCGCGACTTCTCTCTACACAACCGTAGAAGATAAATTAATTGATGCCTTAAAACGCGTTATGGGTGCTTATTCTCTTGTTGTTCTCTCACAAAATGCGCTTATTGGTGCACGAGATCCTTTTGGTATACGCCCATTAGTTTTGGGGCGTCTTCCCACCAAACAAGGACATGACTCTTGGGTATTAGCCTCAGAAACATGCGGGCTTGATATTATTGGTGCTGAATTTGTCCGAGATATTGAGCCGGGAGAAATCATCATTATAGGAGAAAACGGCCCACGTTCTATACACCCCTTTGATAAGAAAAAACCGCGTTTTTGTGTGTTTGAATATATTTATTTCGCACGGCCTGATACGTTCCTTGAAGGGTTGTCGGTCTATAATGTCCGTAAAGAAATTGGTCGAGAACTAGCGAAAGAAAGCCCTGTTGATGCGGATATGGTCGTCCCCGTGCCCGATTCTGGCGTGCCTGCTGCTATTGGTTACGCCGAAGCAAGCCATCTTCCCTTTGAGTTAGGCATTATCCGTAACCACTATATTGGGCGAACCTTTATTGAGCCTTCTGACCACATTCGACACCTTGGCGTAAAAATGAAACATTCACCAAACCGTGCCGTATTAGAGGGAAAGCGTGTTATTCTTGTTGATGATTCTATTGTGCGTGGAACAACTTCCCGCAAAATTGTAGATATGGTACGGGCTGCAGGTGCTAAAGAAGTGCATATGCGTATTTCTTCTCCTCCAACTGAATATTCTTGTTTTTATGGAATCGATACGCCAGAACGTAGCAAACTTCTTGCCGTTCAGCATGACTTACAAGCCATGACAGACATTATTGGCGTTGAAAGTTTAGCATTTATTTCACACAAAGGGTTAGAACGCGCCATTCAGAGTGGATATCAAGACTATTCCGATAAAACACCTTGTAAAACATATTGTGATGCCTGTTTTACAGGAAATTACCCTATAGCGCTCGTTGACCACAACAATCATTGTAAAGACACGTCTTCGTAGGTTTTCGCCTCTTTCTTAACGCGATCTCTACTTTTGCCTCTCTTATTTCGATAGAGATATGTTTAATAACTTATTTCTTTTTTCATAAGATATAATTTCTTTCAATTTTAGAGGGTTGGGAGTTGTATAACACCCTCGATCATGTTAATTATTTACTGTTAAATTTGTTTGTTTTGGATTAAATACGCCCGCTTAGCTCAGTTGGTAGAGCACGTCATTCGTAATGATGGGGCCGGTGGTTCGAATCCGCCAGCGGGCACCATGTTTTTAAAATAAAACGCCCTTAGATATATTAGACCTAGAAAGCCTCTTTCCAAAAGAAACGGTTAATGATGAGGTATTTCTTTAACGTATGGCGTTATGTCGGCTGTATAGAGGCTTATCGTTAAAAGATGTCCGTTAGAATAATTTAGCCCACTTACATTGCCTTGGCTTATAACTTTCCCCTGCCAATGTTTTAAAGCGTTAAAAAACGCAGGTTGTTCGCGCCGATCAACGAGGGTTACGGTACAACGAGGGTCTTTTTGCAGGGCATTAGTAGCCTGCTCAACACTTGTTAAATGAACATGCCCTCCTAATAAAAAAACAAGGCTTGGCTCTGAAAAAGAAACAGAAAAAACTTGAGTTCGTGGGCAATTTTTTTTGTTTTCTGTCAAAGCTTTTTGAACAAGAGACACAAGGCGTGGCGCCAACCAAATAGTTTGTAAATGAGGAATAACGAATATAAATAATCCCGTATAAAGGAAAGCAGCCGCGCTCACACTACCCAATAAAGCGTAACGTAGTTTTTCTTGCCAAAGATATACAGCTGCTACGCCAATCAGACACAACACTACAGCCGCTAAAAGAAACGCTGGACATGAAAGACGATGTTCTAGTCTCCATAAAAGAAAGGGTCCTGAACAGGCTAATAAACACCCAACAAGACACCACGCGATACGATAGAGAGCAAGAAGGAATCGTCCCCAGCGCGTACGGAGTCCGTTTTGCCAAGATATTTGCCGTTGGGTGAGCAACCCTGCTGTTAGAATAGCAATGGCAGGATAAACAGGAAGAACATAATGCGGGAGTTTGGTAGCAATTGTTTCAAACACAAGCCAATGAGGCACAATCCAACATAAGAGATAACGCACATATAAAGCGCGTTTTTGGCGCCAAATTTCTGGCAGAATACGCGCTGTAAAATAAGACCCCGGCCAAAAGGCTAAAAGAAAAATAAGCAAGTAATACCCGGGCCATAGACCGTGTGACTCTTGTCCTGAAGCCACTTTTCCTAAAAAATTTTTTCCTACTGAATGATAGAAAAAATTACCATGACTCACAACGCCTATAGCCACAAGCCAAGGAAGTGTAAGAGAAGCCGCAATTAACCACCCCCAACTTGGACGTAGCCTGTGCCAAAGGCTTGTATTTTTTTCAATAAGTGCAAGAGTTAAAGGCGTTGCCAATGAGGGAATTAAAATGACAGGCCCTTTAAGCATTAGCCCACAACCAATTGAAACCCAATAGAGAACAGCTGTACGAATACGAGTCGGTTGGTTAGCTTGCCGATCTTGTAAAGCATGCACAAGAGCTAATTGTGCCAAAAGAACACACACTAATAGACAAGAATCGATTGTTGCCATACGGCTTTCCGCCGTTACGAGAACACTTGTCAACAGTAAAAGACCCGCCCAAATACCTGCTATCTGACCAAAAAGCATGCTCCCAATAAGAGCCGTCAACATAACAGCCAATGTCATAGCAAGAAGGGAGGGAATACGATAAGGCCATACACTATGCCAATAGCGCGGTCCTACTAAAGCCGCCGAAGCAGCTTCAAGCCAATAAATACCCGCAGGCTGCACATAACGCGGCTTATCTTGAAAATGAATATCAATAAAATGATGTGTTTCCAACATTTGAGCCGTTGCCTGCATATAGCGCGGCTCATCTCTATCAAAAGGCGGGATACTCGCTCGGCCAGGAAGAAAAAGAATAAAGGCAACAAGCCCTAGTAAAGCAAGCGATTTTTTTTGTAATGACGTGTTTCGTTGAGATTTTTGTCCGTTTGTAAAAATCGGGCTATCCGTTTGGCTATCACGCAGCCAAAAAAGAAATTTTAACATTCACGAACAGAACGAGGGTAACGTGTACGCTTACGCAACCACAAAACACCCAATAAATCACGTACACCAACCAAAGCACGATGAAAATTCGTGTATTTAGAAACCCCGTAGCGTCTTGAACGATGACTTACAGGGCGGCAAAGAAGAGGCACACCATAAGTAGCGAATAACGCAGGAAAATACCGATGTACCCCCTCAAATTGAGGAATACGTAAAAAATCATCACGACGGAAAACTTTAATAGGACCACCTGTATCAGGACAATGATCTTGTAAAAGATATTGACGTATACTGTTAGCCAAATACGTTGCGATACGCTTTGAAAGACGATCACACCGTTTTTGACGTATCCCCACAACCAAAGGTGGCGTCCCAACATGAGTGCGCGCTAATGTAACAAGATCCGGTAAATCACGTGGGTCATCTTGAGCATCGCCATCAAGAGTTGCAATCCACTCTCCTTTGGCAGCCATAATCCCTGTTCGTAACGCTGTCGATTTTCCACATCGTCTATCATGAGATAAAATACGTAAATGAGGGAGTCCATTGTGTCGATAGTAGCATAAGACTTCAATGGTGTCGTCTGTACTCCCATCATCAACAAAAATAACTTCAGTTGGAGGAAGTTTTTGCAAAGCCTCAATCAGTTCAGAACAGACCTGAGGGATGTTCCCTTGTTCATTGAGTACAGTAATAACAATACTCACAATAGGCACTATTTCTGAAAGATCCGTTCTTTCTTCTAACACTTGTCTGGGTGCTTTTTTCTAATGCTTTTCTTGGCACAATTCCTACAGAAAAATAACCTAAAGTGCGTGTTATGCAACCTGACGTGTTAGTGCTTCAGGAAGTTTCTCAATAGCCTGATCAATAAGGGCTGTTGTCACTTGTTCATCAAGCACTTTTGGAATCACACTCTGTGTTGCTTCAAGGGTTATATCAAGAATAATTTGACGCACTTCTTTCACGGCAGCACGTTCCGCTGTAGCAATACGCTCACGCGCTGCTTGTTCATGACGACGAATAGCGGCTTCCGCTTGTTCACGGGCATGGGCTGTCATCTCTGCAGATTGTTGGCGAGAACGTTCAACAAGAGAACGGGCCTCAACAATGGCTTGTTCACGTTCTTGTATCGCATCCTCAAGCATTTGCTCTGCTTGGCGACGAAGAGCCGCAGCTTCGTCAAGCTCACGCCGCACCAACTCTGCACGACTATCCAAGGCTCTAGCCATAGGCAGCCAAATCTTTTTGCCAAAGAGAACAAGAAATAAAATAAACGAGACTGCGACCCAAAAACGAGGATCATGAAACATCTCAGACATGTTTTACTCTCCAAAGCCCCAACAAATCAAAATTAAAACCTGTCAAACCATTCGATGAGAACAGGCTGCTTCAACCTGTTCTTTGACACAATGTTCATCAGGTATAACACCTATTAAATGTTTTACCAGGTCTTGCGTTGTTTCAGAGGCAATATCTCTTACACTTTCAAGAGCACGTTTTTTTTCAGCAAAGAGATTTCTCTCTGCTTCAGCGATCTCGGCTATTAAGCGTTCATGAACATCATGCATACGTTTTTCAGTAGCAAGACGTTCTTCCTCTAGAGCAGATTGGAGGTATGCTTTTGCTTCAAGAAGAGCATCTTTACGCGCTTGTTGTAATTCAGCAACCGCTTTATCGGTATCGCGCTTTGCTTTACGTGCCATATCAAGATCGTTCATAATACGTTTACTCCGATCTTCCAAGACACGACCAACGCGCGGCAACATAGAACGGCTAAGAGCCAAGTAAAATGCTAAGAAAATAACCCCCCCCCATACAACTTGACCACTTACCAAAGGGTTTTGAAAATCAAGCTGGGGCATTCCCGTGGCATGTGCGCTAGGCGTTAAGGCAACCAGCATAAAAATACCATAGACCACAAAAGAAATTTTGGTCCGATATATTTTTGTTTTCACAGCCACAAGACCTCTCCTCTTAAGAAACCAATCTCAAACAAAGAGAATAAGGAAAGCGATCAACAAAGCGTAAAGAGCAACAGCTTCTGTGAGCGCAAATCCAAGCATACCAAGCCCAAAAACATGCGGGCGAGCAGCGGGATTACGCGCAATGCTACTAACGAGTGTTGAAAAGATGTTCCCAAGCCCAATACCAACACCAGTAAGAGCAATCATCGAAATACCTGCACCAATTTCACGAGCTGCACCAATATCCATAATGATAAATTCCTTATTTGAAGAAAGTTAAGAAAAAACGGGCCTACCTGCACTTAACGTGCAACAGCCTCCCGCAAATAAATGCAAGCCAGAATAGCAAACACATAGGCTTGCAACACACCGACAAGCAACTCAAGTGCCATAAGCGCTACATTGAGCACAACAGGACCAACTGCGCACACATCACCTACAACACCGAAACCTGCAAGCAAAACCGTAAACGCACCAAAAATATCAAACATCACATGCCCTGCCACCATATTGGCAAAAAGACGGATAGCCAAACTCACAGGACGAGAAAGAAAAGTCAGGATTTCAATAGGCACCAAAAGAGGCGCTAAGAACAAACTGACGCCTTCAGGCATAAAATGGGCAAAAAAGCGCCAGCCTTGATTTTTTATTGAAACAATAACCGCCAGTGTAAACGTTGCCACAGCTAAGGCAAAAGTAATGGCAATATGGCTTGTAAACGTATATTGATACGGCAAAAGTCCGATATAATTCCCAGCAAGGATAAAGAAAAAGAGCGCAAAAATAAACGGAAAATAGGCTGTTCCTTCAGGTCCGATAGCATCTACCGCCATATCGTGAATAAATTCATAACTTATTTCAACCGAAGCTTGAAAACGCCCAGGCACAATAGCCGCAGGTTTTATACCATAATACAAAAACGCCAAAACAACACCAGCAGATATGATCATGTAAAGAGGTGCTTGGCTAAAGCATAATGCTTTCCCCACACTTCCCAATAAAGGGTGAAGCTCGAATTGTTCGAGACCGTTAATGCTAGGATCAGCCTTCACGCTTATCTCTCCTTAAATAACAACCCAAAAATAACAACAAAAAACTATCCGACTCTATATCGGACTCTATTATTTACGACGTCTCCATTGATCTGACAAGACGCCAAACACTTAATACCCCCGCACACCCTCCAAGAATGGCAAAAATAATTAAAAAAACTGCTTTCGTCCCCAGCCAATGGTCTAACTCCCACCCAATAGCAACGCCTACAAGCAGAGCAGAAAACATTTCCGTTCCCACTTGTAACGCCACACGCATCAGAGACTGATTCGCCTTTTGCGTATCCTGCGGTACACAAGGCTCTTGCTCTTGATGCTCTTGGGCAGAAAGACCATGACGACGCTCGGCTGCCTTTAGCCGTTCCGTAAAGGATTCGTCACAATTTTTGCTCATATTCTATACCCTTTTAAGGGTGTCATGCCATTTTTTGTTAAAGATGCTGTCATAGTTCATCAAAAAAGTAAAGTAAAAGTCTTTCTTTTCTATTCAAGAGATCACTTAAGGAAAAACCTAACAGATTTATTATTCACGTTCCGTCTCTCCAGAATAACCAACAAGCCCGCGGGCATAATCTTGAGCGGTAAAAGGTCTTAAATCCTCAGCTTGTTCCCCTACACCAACAGCATGTACAGGCAAGCCAAAAGTATCGGCCAAAGCCACCACAATACCCCCGCGCGCAGATCCGTCTAATTTCGTGACCACAAGCCCTGTAACATGAACCAGTTCAAGAAACACACGCACTTGCTCTATTGCATTTTGTCCTGTAGTGGCATCCAACACAAGCAAAACAGAATGCGGTGCTGTTTCATCACATTTACGCATCACACGAATAATTTTAGCAAGTTCCTCCATAAGAGCACTTTTATTGTGTAATCGCCCCGCTGTATCCATAAAAAGGAGATCTGCCCCTTCGGCTTGTGCCTGTTTAAGCGCTTCAAAAGCAAGCCCCGCCGCATCAGCCCCCGCAGGACCCGCTATAACGGGACAGCCTGTGCGTTTCCCCCAAATTTGTAATTGCTCAACAGCAGCGGCACGAAAGGTATCGCCTGCCACTAATAAAACTTTACGCCTTTGCTCTGTAAAAAAACGCGCCATTTTGCCAATCGTGGTTGTTTTACCAACTCCATTCACCCCCACCACAAGCACAACATGCGGTTTATGCGTAGTGTCTGGGGTAAAAGGTTGGGCAACAGGCTCAAGAATTTTCGCAATCTCATCAGCCAAAGCGAGGCGAATTTCTTCATCGGTCACTTCAGATCCAAAACGATTAGCGCGAAACGACTCAATCACACGTTCCGCAACAGAAGGTCCTAAATCCGCTGTAATAAGGAGTTCCTCTAACTCTTCTAAAGCCGCCTCATCAAGTTTGCGGCGGGTAAACATGCCGCTTAATCCGCTTGTCAGTTTTTGTGTTGAACGCGAAAGCCCTTGTTTAAGACGCGAAAAAAAGCCAAGTGCCATGGTTCAAATCCTTTCTGCTCTTATATAACCTGTTTCTACAGCGATAGGTTTTAACAAAACAATATCCCCAACACACGCCTCCCCCTTATTGAGACGAACGGGAGCAAATTGCTCACTATGTCCTTGCGTCGTCGTTTCCATCAAAACCCGTAAAGGTTGGTTCAGGAGGCTTGTATAATAACGTGTTGCCGATTCTTGCCCTATAGCACGAAGCAAAGCCGCGCGCGCTTTACGTTCTGAAAAAGGAAGAGCAGGCATGCGTGCCGCAGGTGTTTCGGGACGTTCACTATATGGAAAAACGTGCAAATAAGGAATCGCCATTTTCCTTAAAAAAACCTGTGTTTGTCCAAAAAGCGTTTCATCTTCTGTTGGAAAACCAGCAATAATATCGGCACCAAGCCCAATATCAGGACGAATACGACGCGCCCGCATAATGACACGCACAGCATCGGCTACAAGATGGCGGCGTTTCATACGTTTAAGAATCAAATCAGACCCAGATTGTAACGAAAGATGTAAATAAGGCATAAAACGTGGTTCTGTTTCCAACAAATGCCAAATCTCTTCATCAATTTCTACAGGATCCACTGAGGATAAGCGAAGCCGTTCGAGTTCAGGCACAAGCCGCAAAATACGCCGACAAAGTTGCCCAAGTGATGGCTTCCCTGGCAAATCTGCCCCCCAAGACGTAAGATCAACGCCTGTTAGTACAATTTCACGATACCCTGATTGTATAAAGGCACGCATTTGTTCGACAACAGCGCCTACAGACACAGAGCGCGAAGGTCCTCGCCCAAAGGGAATAACGCAAAAGGTACAGCGATGGTCACACCCTTGTTGTATTTGCGCAAAAGCCCGCGTTCGTCCTGCAAATTCTGTAACAAGAGGGGCTGCGGTTTCTTGCGCATTCATAATATCTGAAACCATTACAGGACTTGTCAGCGTCGTATCTGCCCAACTTTCCACCTCAAGTTTTTCTTTATTCCCTAAAACATGCGTTACCCCCGGAAGATCCGACCAACGTTTTGGATCAATTTGTGCTGCACACCCCGTCACAATAATACGCGCATGGGGTTTTGTACGATGTACACGACGAATAGCTTGCCGTGCTTGCCTTTCCGCTTCCCGCGTAACAGCACAAGTATTCACAATCACTGTCTGACTCTGATGGAGTTTTTGCGTGTGCGCATGGCTACGAATCACCTCACTTTCCCACGTATTCAAACGGCAGCCAAAAGTAAGTATTTCCAAATCCTGAGAAAGTTCTTCACCCGACGAGAAATCAGGTTGTTCCTCTAAGTCTATTCTTTCAGTTGTCTTTGTTATTGTGGGTTGTTCTGTCATGAGGGAAACGCATTCAGATCTACTGTTCCTTCAAAAGGCGTTGCCACAGGTCCCGTCATAAAGACGTGCTGCGTTGCCTCTTCCCATCGAATGTGTAGCGTTCCGCCATCAAGAACAACATCACAAACACGCTCTGTTAAGCCACGTCGTACAGCATTCACCACAGTGGCACAAGCAGCCGATCCGCAGGCTTCTGTTAATCCAACACTGCGTTCATGCACTTTAAGTCGTATTTGATTCGGAGATTCAACCAGCGCAAAACCAATATTTGCCCGTTGGGGAAAAAGAGGATGATGTTCCAACCTTTCCCCCTCCGCAAGAAGGCTAAAATCATGAACAAAAAACGTTACATGCGGGTTCCCCATAGAAACAGCAGCAGGGTCACCCATAATAGGGAGACATTGCGTGTCTGTTTCCTTAGCAAGGGGAATTTCGTACCAAGCTGTTTTGGGTATCCCCATATCAACTGTCACAAGACCATCAGCCCTAATAGAAGTCGGTAACAATCCCGCCCGTGTTTGTAAAACTGGCTGTATTGTTTTTTTACCCCCTCCTTCCAAAGTTTCGCCATGAGATGAAACAAATGACGAAACAAATGCTGCAACACAGCGTGATCCATTACCACACGCATAGGCTTCTGATCCGTCGGCGTTAAAAAACCGCACAAAAACATCGGCTTGTGCGTTTTCGGGTTTACTCAAAATAATCAATTGATCACACCCAATACCCCGTTTACGATGGGCAAGCGCTGCAATACGGGTAGGGCTTAAGGGTAAAGAGCCGTTACGTTCATCGAAAATAATAAAATCATTGCCCAATCCGTGCATTTTAAAAAAAGGTGTTCGCATTATGCCCTCTCAATGTGTCTGTTATATTTTAAGGAAAAGTTTTTGAGAATAAAATACGCTATAAGAAAAACGACGTTTAGGCATTGAAAAAACATAAATATTTCTATCCGTTAAAAAATATGTTTTTGTCCGTGCTCTCTTATGGTAAAAGCCTCCTTGTTGTAAAGAAAAACAGACATCTCAGGGAGAAACCTATGTCTTTTCAAATAAAAAAAATTTAAGTTAAATATTGCTTAACATCTATACTCCATGTCTACTACATGAAATATATTGTTTAGCTTATATTTATTGTCTGAAGGATGACTCTTATGACGTGTTGTTGTTTGTGTACATCTTCAAAAAAAACACAATCTTTTTAAGGTGCACGACTTCTCAACACAAAATTGTATAGGGTATCAAAAATATGCATTTCCTTCAGACTTTTGGAATAGCGTCAAAATCTTGGTTCCCATCTCTTAAGAAAAGCCTTTGTGCTGGCACCATCCTTCTTTCGGGTGGTATTGCAGAATCAGTCAGTGTTCCTGCACGGGCTGACAGCATGGATACGCTTAAACAACAAATCG
>JAFVHT010000029.1 GCA_017474285.1 Acetobacter sp. | reverse complement strand
TTTCCTATCAAGGCACTAGATACATGGTTCCCATATTTTCCTGATCCTGTGCCGAATAGAGGGATTGATTGTTCTCTGACAGCACTCTATCCAGAAATTGAGGCTTATGTTTGTTTCCCTCCACTCGTGGTAACACCTGATAACAACGATACAAGTACGGTTCAAGTAAAGAGGTAATATAGAGAATAGTGTTAATAGAATATTTTTTCTTTATAAGTTTATCTTAATCTCACGTTTTTTAATATGTTATAAATTTATAAAAATATGTTTATTTTTTGAGGTTTTTTGTAATTTTATCGATTATTGGTGTTTTATGTCGCTTTTAAACGCTCTTTCTTTACCATTATTACGCTGTTTAGACCCGGAAGTCGCGCATCAATTCGCGTTAGAAGCCATGACTTGGGGGGTCTCTGTACCGTTATGTCGTCCACAAGATAATCCTGTCTTAGAAACACGTGTTTTAGGGTTACGTTTTTCAAATCCTATAGGGATTGCTGCGGGATTTGATAAAGATGCCCGTGTTGTTCGTCCTTTAGCACAAATGGGGTTTGGTTTTGTTGAGGCAGGTACGGTGACATTACGTCCACAATCAGGCAATCCTAAACCACGTCTATTTCGATTAGAAGAAGATAAAGCGGTTATTAACCGTATGGGGTTTAATAATCAGGGCATTGACCGTTTTACTGTTCGTTTAGCACGTTTATTACGCCCAGTGCCGTCGAGGCGAGAAGGGGGCGCGGGTGTACCTATTGGGGCAAATATTGGTCTTAATAAAGAAGGCGCTAACCCCGAGCAAGATTATCCTGCTTTGGTTGCACGCGTAAAATCCTATGTTGATTATATCGTGCTTAATGTCTCGTCTCCCAACACTCCCGGGTTGAGAGACCTCCAAAATGCGACGCGTCTTAGGAAAATTCTCGATTCTATTACGGCTCGTCATGCCAAACATCCGCCTTTATTCGTGAAATTAGCCCCTGATCTTGATGATGAAACGATTCCTACTATTATTGAATCGGCGATAGACGGAGGGGCACAGGGGCTTATTGTTTGTAATACAACATTAGCTCGCCCTTTAAGTCTCAGAAGCCCAAAAAAGGGAGAATCTGGTGGGTTGTCTGGGCGACCGCTAACCACGCGGGCTATTGCTATGTTGAGACTTGTTGCACAAATTTCTGCCGGACGGTTAGCGCTGATCTCATGCGGTGGTATTGAAAGTGGGTTAGATATTCTTGAGCGTATTCGTTTAGGGGCTCATTTGGTGCAAGTGTACACAGCTTTTGCTTATGAGGGTCCCGATCTTCTCCATCGCCTTAAAAAAGAAATGCTCTTTCTTATGCAGAGTCAGGGTATGAAAAGCCTTGATGATATACGCGGTTCGGCGTTGTAAACGTCTCTTAAAAAAAGAAAGTGAGCGCGATAGTGCCTATCAATGTATCAGGTTTGTCAGAGTTGGTTGACCAGTATGACGGATATATTATAGATCTGTGGGGGACGATTCATAACGGTGTAGCGCTTTTTAAGGGGGCTATGGCATGTTTGGAGATGCTACATAAGTGCGGTAAGAAAGTTGTTTTATTGTCAAATGCACCACGTCCTGCCCATAGTGTTATGACACAACTGGAAGGGTTTGGTATTCCTTGTACGCTGTACCATACGCTTATAACAAGCGGAGAAGAAACCTATCGTTACCTTAAAGAGCGTACAGATCCATGGTTTGCAAGACTTGGGCAGCGTGTTTTGCCTTTGGGTGGTACACATGACCTTGTTTTATATGAACAATTGCCCTTACAGCGTGTTGTATCAGTCGATGAGGCTGATTTTATTGTTTGTACAGGTCCCGACCTAGAACGGGGGGCTTCGTCTTTAGACCCATATCTTCCAGAACTTCGTGCCGCTTTAACACGTGGGCTACCAATGATTTGCGCAAATCCAGATAAGATTGTGGTCAAAGGAGATCAACGTTTAATTTGTGCGGGAGCTATGGCAGCTTTCTATGAGGAACAAGGGGGAGATGTTTTTTGGATAGGCAAGCCATGTCCTGCGATTTATACACGCGTGCTTGATCGTTTGGCGATGAAAAAAGAACGTATTCTCGCTATTGGTGATGCGTGGGAAACAGATATAAAAGGGGCTATGTCTACGGGGGTAGCGAGTGTGTGGGTGTTAAGTGGTGTTGATCATATGTCTCAAGAGGAAGCCATAAAAAAGGCGAAGATTTATTCTTATGAGAAAAATCTGCGGATTATGCCGCGCCTTCAGTGGACATAAAAATAAGCCAGTGGGTTATAAAGGGTGTTATTTATGCGAAAGGTTTTAATCAATTTGGATCGTTCTACGGAAAGATTAGAGACGTTTTATCGAATGAATAAACACATAAAGGATGTAGAGCGTTTTTCTGCGGTTGATGGGAAAGGGCTTCGTTCTTCATTAAAAGAGAGTGGGCTATTATTAGAAAGTTGGGGTGTTGACTATTCGGATGGCGCGTTGGGGTGTGCGTTAAGCCACAGGGATCAATGGCGATGTGCGATTTCATCTGGGGGGGGTAGAACTGTTATAGAAGATGATGCTGTTTTTTGTAAGAATTTTGAAGAGGAACACCAACGGTTATTAGAAACTCTTCCTGAAACATGGGACATCGTGCTGTGGGGGTATTGTGCTGATGCGACATTGTTTTATGATTTATTACCCGGGTTTTCTTCTTGTACGGCAAATTTTAATCAAGAGAGTGTGAGGAAGAATATAGATTCATGGTCTGAAACGAGTGTTTCAGGCAGTCTTTTTAAGTTGTTAGGGGGATGGGGCATACCATGTTATAGTATCTCGCCGAGAGGAGCAGAAAAGTTTTTAGATCTGTGTTTTCCTATTAGGCCGTTACCGTTAAAACCAAAATCTTTCCGTCCATTACGAGTAAAAACACAGCGTTGGCGCTATCCTGTATTCAATGATGGAATAGATTGTCCTATGACAGCATTTTATCCCGAATTGGAGGCTTATGTTTGTATTCCTCCACTCGTAGTAACACCTAATGATAAGGTAATAAGCACAGTGCAGGTGAAAAAAAAGATATGGAAACGGTTGAAAAAAAAGATATGGAAATGGTTTTTTTGGAAAACGGCATTGGTGGAAAGTTTTGATGAAAGTGACAGGGGTAAAAAGATAAAAAATCCTACTATAGAGCCTACTATAAAGATAGATATAGACGTATCAAAAGTATGAAGTTTTTTATTTTATGTAACGGCTGTTTTTACGGAAGAGTTTAAATCTATTGAAATAGTAAAGAATTATTCTTTGTCGTATAAACTTATTACAAGCAATAGCCTGTGTCAGGTTTATATGTTGAAGGGTTTTGTTTATGCAAAAGGTTTTAATCAATTTAGATCGTTCTACGGAGAGATTAGAGACGTTTTACAGAGTGAATAAACACATAAAGGATGTAGAGCGTTTTTCTGCGATTGAGGAGAAGGGGTTACGTCAGCCATTAAAACAAAGTGGATTATTATTAGAGGGTGTTGACTATTCGGATGGGGCGTTGGGTTGTGCGTTAAGCCACGCGGAACAGTGGCGTCGTGCAGTTTCTTCTGGAGAGGCATTAACCGTTAT
>JAFVHT010000028.1 GCA_017474285.1 Acetobacter sp. | reverse complement strand
TTTCCTATCAAGGCACTAGATACATGGTTCCCATATTTTCCTGATCCTGTGCCGAATAGAGGGATTGATTGTTCTCTGACAGCACTCTATCCAGAAATTGAGGCTTATGTTTGTTTCCCTCCACTCGTGGTAACACCTGATGATCAGGAAATAAGCACTGTCCAAAATCAGTAAAAAGACAATACAAAATACGTGCTAAAAAGTGGGTTTGTACAAACACACGTAAAAACGTGTACCCCTTTTTAGCTTAAGGGTTTCGGCTCAAGCGTATTAAGCGTATTAAATTCAGTTGAACATAATACCCTTTTACCCTTCGATCTGGCTGAAATCAGCAATAAGATGTGTTATGTCCACAATACGGTGGAGTAAGTATAATCTATTGAGGCGTAGGGCAGTATCTGACGCATTAACGGTAACAGCAGAGAAAAAATCATCTAACATTGGGCGTAGACTTGCGATTTTGTGCATAGCTTCCGTAAATCTTTCTTCATGGAGAGCTCGTTCTATTTCAGGAGTTATATGTTCAAGTTGTGTAAAGAGAGCTTGCTCTTCTTTCTGTTGAAAAAGAGAGGGGTTTACCGTGCCTTGATAAGGACCATCTTTTTTGCTCTCAATAGTGAGGATATTACTTGCTCGACGTGTTGCGGCAAGAAGATTAACACCCTCTTCTGTTTCTAACATGGCTTGAAGGGCTTGTGTGCGGGCGAGAAGTTGGACGATGTCTATCTCTGTTGTGTTGTTGAAAACAGCCGTAAGGTAATCATGCCGTATACCTTCTGATCGGAGCTGTACCCGCAAACGTTCTATGATAAATTGGGAAAGAACGGTCAGATCAAAACTTTCACGCAGAGACGCGGGAAGATTCTCTGCTGCGTATCTTAATAATTGGGTTAAATTAAGGCGGAGTGTGTTTTCACGAATAAGACGAATAACCCCTAAGGCAGCGCGACGGAGAGCAAAAGGATCACCTGATCCAGAGGGTTTTTCCCCAGCAGCAAAAAAAGCTGTGAGGAGGTCAATACGATCGGCTAACCCAAGAGCAAGAGAAACAGGGGCTGTGGGTACACAATCAGCAGGACCTTGTGGTTTGTATTGATCACGGAGGGCTTGGACAACTTCGGCGTGTTCACCATCATGAGCCGCATAATAACTGCCAATAATGCCTTGAAGTTCAGGAAATTCGCCGACCATATGGGTTGATAAATCTGCTTTAGAAAGTAAAGCCGCTCGTTCGCAGAGCGTAGCAGAGGTGTGAAGCATTGGCGCGATGAGTTTGGCTAAACGTGCAACACGCTGAATACGCTCTTTTTGAGAGCCAATACAGGCATGGAAAGTCATACGTTCTAAAGCAGGGAGGCGACTTTCTAAAGTTTGTTTGCGGTCCAAATTCCAAAAATGTCGCGCATCAGCAAAACGTGCTTTTAAAACACGTTCGTTACCTTTAATAACCAGTGTACCCTTATCTGATGGAAGTATATTAGCAATAAAGGCAAAGTAAGGGGCAACGTTCCCTTTTGTATCGCGTAGCGCAAAGTAGCGTTGGTTGACACGCATAGAAACTTGTATAACTTCTGGCGGTAAAACCATAAAAAGAGGGTCAATTTGTCCAATAAACGGGGTTGGCCACTCCACTAATCCAGCCACTTCTTCAACAAGTTTCATATCTTCAACAATCGTTAATCCGTGGTGAGAGGCAAGTGTTTGAAGACCTTCTACAATGGCTTGGCGACGTTTGTACGCATCAACCATAACATAGTGTTTTTGAAGCGTTTGTTTCCAGTGTTCTGTGCTATTGACGGTAAGGGAACCCGTACTTAAAAAACGATGTCCTTCTGTTTGATGGCTTGCCTGTAAACCGTGACCATTGTCATCATGACGAGCAAGGGAAAAAGAAACGATTTGTCCATCTAAAAGGCATAAAATACGGCGTAAAGGGCGTATCCATGTAAAAGAACTTCCTTTGCCCCATCGCATAGATTTTGGCCAAGGAAAACGGTACAAGAGATCTGGAAGTACGCTAGCGATATACTGAGGGGCACTTACAGCAGGGGTTTGACGTTCTAACCACCAAAACCCTTCTTTGAGAGTAAGATCTTCTTGTGTGACACCATGCTTACGGATAAATCCTTCTAAAGCTTGGGGCGGTGCATTCTCTCGTGGACCACGTTCAGAGAGTGTGCGACTGGGTACTTCTGCGGCAACAGTAAGGCTTGCAGCAATACGGCGCGGACCCGTATAAGCGGTCCCATGTGTAGGGTGTAGGAGATTTAGGGCTTCAGTAAGTAAGCGTAAAAGATTTTCTCCCGCTTGTTGTTGCATGCTTGCGGGGATTTCTTCTGAAAAAAGCTCAATCAGTAATTCAGGCATCGTGTTGATTATTCCTCATTGGCGAGCCATGTTTCACAGCATAATTTGGCTAATGTGCGAACACGAGCAATATAAGACGCCCGTTCGCTCACACTAATAACACCGCGTGCATCAAGCAAATTAAAAAGATGACTTGCTTTAAGACATTGGTCATAGGCTGGTTGGGCAACGCCGGCTTCAGCAAGTTTAAGGCTTTCTTCTTCTGCATCTGCAAAATGTTGGAAGAGTTTTTCTGTATCGCTCAATTCAAAATTATGGCGTGAATAGTCTTGTTCAGCACGTAAAAAAACATCACCATAAGTTAAGCCTGTACCGTTAAAATCAAGGTGATAGACATTTTCTACTCCTTGTATATACATAGCTAAACGTTCTAATCCGTAGGTAAGCTCTGTAGAAGGCATACTCACTGAAATACCTCCCACTTGCTGGAAATAGGTAAATTGGGTCACTTCCATACCATCACACCAAACCTCCCAACCTAATCCCCAAGCGCCAATAGTTGGGTTTTCCCAATCATCTTCGACAAAACGAATATCATGTTTTTCAGGGTTAATACCAATAGCGCGATAGCTCTCCAAAAGTAATTGTTGGCTTGTTTCTGGTGTGGGTTTTAATAAGACCTGATATTGATAATAATGTTGGAGACGATTAGGGTTTTCGCCATAGCGGCCATCAGAGGGGCGACGGCAGGGTTGTACATAGGCTGTACGCCACGGTTTATTTCCTAGCGCACGAAGCGTTGTATGGGGAGATAATGTTCCAGCCCCAACTTCTAAATCATAGGGTTGGAGAATGGCACAGCCATGACTGGACCAAAATTGATGGAGTGTTAAGATAAGATCTTGAAAAGAAAGAGGAGATTTTGTCGGGCAAGAAAAAGCGGATTCCATCGTTAAAAAAGAACTCCAATAAGCTATTCTATACTAATTCTATACAATGACGATCAGTTATGAGGTGAGTTTATCGTTTTATGACAAAGAGGGGAAGAGAAGTTCGTTATATTTCGTTATAGGAAGACTTTCTTTTATGTTTCTTAACAAAAAGATAAAAGCAAAAGCGCGAACAGTTTTTGATAAGAACGAACAAAATATGTTACTATCACAACTATGGAAAGCTTAGAGGCTCTATTTTTGTAATAGAGATGAACACCTCTTGGTGGTAGTAGAAAAAAGACCCATATGGGTAGGAAGGTATTAAATGACAGACGAAGAACGTGCTCTTATTGAAAAGTTTTTTGCCCGTGTTGGTGGTGCACAACACGGAGGTTTTTCAAGTGTGCCGGGGACACAGCCTGCACAAACAAATCTTCCTCCTATTGATCCACAGGCAGATCAACTCATTGCAGAGCAGTTTCAAAAATATCCAGAAGCTCGATATCGGTTGACTCAAATGGCTGTTGTGCAAGAAGCGGCTTTAGTTCAAGCACAAAACCGTATTCAACAGTTACAATCTCAGTTGCAACAGGCACAACAAGCTTTAACAGCAAGCCAACAAAAATCAAGCGGTTTCTTTGGTGGGTTGTTTGGGGGAAATAAATCTGCACCAGCGCCACAACCAGCGCCTCCACCAGGATGGGGCGGAAACCCTGCTGCACCCCCACAATATCAGGCTGCCTCTGCACCGCCTCAAGGTATGTTTCATGGCGGAGGATCTGGATTTTTGGGGAGTGCCTTAACCACAGCAACAGGTGTTGCAGGGGGGATGTTAGCCGCAAATGCTATTACGAGTTTGTTTAGTGGTCATCATGGTGCTGAATCGGGTGGTTTTATGGGGGGATCTGCTCAAGGAGGAGAGACTTTTATCACAAACAATTATGGAGATGCCTCCGATGCGTTTGGTGGTGGCGGGGTTGCGCCTGACTCTGATTTTGGCAGTGGTTGGGGGGGAGGTGATGACAGCGGAGTTGCCCCTGACTCTGATTTTGGCAGTGGTTGGGGTGATTCTGGTGGCGATTTTGGTGGGGGTGATTTTGGCGGAGATTTCTAAAATCTCTTCTATTCCTTAAGAGGATTAGAAGAGGTAAGTGTATGGACTCTGTGGCGGTTGTTCATTGATACAAAATACTTTTGTTTTGTATGGGTGAATGGACAGCTACAGAGTTTTATACTGTTGAAAATATAAAAAAAGAGAGAAATACTTTACTCTATTACACCTAGTGACAGTGACTTAAGAGGTTAAATCGGTGCGAAAAGTTCTCATCAATTTAGATCGTTCTACGGAGAGATTAGAGACGTTTTACAGAGTGAATAAACACATAAAGGATGTAGAGCGTTTTTCTGCGATTGAGGGGAAGGGGTTACGTCAGCCATTAAAACAAAGTGGATTATTATTAGAGGGTGTTGACTATTCGGATGGGGCGTTGGGTTGTGCGTTAAGCCACGCGGAACAGTGGCGTCGTGCAGTTTCTTCTGGAGAGGCATTAACCGTTAT
>JAFVHT010000027.1 GCA_017474285.1 Acetobacter sp. | reverse complement strand
CAAAACTGCCCGCCTCCTCTTTCGCCCTCTCCATATACGCAGAACCACTCAATATTTGACGCGGCATAAATAACTGATGCCAATACCTATACCCTTTCTCTCTCGTTAGACGTTCCGTCTCTTGACCCGTCTCTATCTCATCCTCAGGAACATACCCCTTCGCCTGCCACTCTCCTAAATGCTCCCTCACGTATTCCTTAACCCTCTCCTCCCGCTCTAAATCCCCTTCCGTCACCCCCGCGTAATACGTCTTTCCCGTCGCCTTGCTTATCCACAATATACAATATAAACGTTCTTGATACAGATCCCCTTTCCTCGGCGTAAAATCACTCTTCTCCCACTGTCTCAACGCATTCCGGCTCTTCCCACTCGCGTCCTTATAATCCCCTCTTAACGTCTTCAACGGGATACTATATCGTTTCCCCTCTAACACATAACTCACTATCCCCTTCTGGATCGTCCCTTTCTCCGCCTCTTTCAGTTTCTCCTCAGAAACGCCGCTTTCTATCTCAATCTCAAACCTCTTCTTCTCACGATCCGCCTTCAATACCGCTATCACTTTCTTCGGCTTACTAATCACCCAACTCGGGGCTAGCGGGATTTTATATCCTGTCTGAGGGTCCTCCACCTCTGTACAATACAAATAGGCTTTCGCCCTGTTCCCCTCTTCGTCGTGTTCTATCCCCAACGCCGTAATATGTGCATCTATCTCCTCTGCAATACGTTCTTGTTTCCTTTGCAGCGCTTCTCTTTGGGCCGCATCTCCGCCCACAAGAAAAAACGCTCCCCATGTCAGCATACATGCTACAGGGTTCAAGTCAGACGCATACACGTCAAATCCCAAACGCGCCGCTTCAAACGGAATACTCCCTCCCCCGCAAAAAACGTCCCCTATCTTCAGCGGACGACCCGCATAGCGTTGCCCTAATTGCTCCACCAACTCTACGTGGCTCTTCGCGTCCGTCCCCAAAAAATCATTCACATCGCCCCAAATATGACTATACAAAAATCCCTCTTCGCACTCCTCAGGGCGTTTCCCATATAATGACTTCTCCTCATAACTCTCACACGACACTATCAACGCACGATAAACAACCAATCTCTCCTCAACACTCAACCCGTTCCGCCAACCAACTTTATACTCACTCACCGCCTCCTTCCTTAAACCATCTCCTTCTTCACACCCTTCATTCACACCCCCAAAAATAAAATATCCCCCCTCTAACCGCTCCACGCCCTCAGGAATACCTTTCAAATAACGCCCAGGCTCCTCCAGCCTCACCCTCTGCACGATCTCCTTCAACGACACAGTCTTCGCAAACGCACGCTTCGCCAAACTCTCCTCATCAAACCCCAATAACTTCTCCAACACACTCAACGCACCCCCAACATCCTCTCCTCCTTCCCCACACGGCAGTAATAACGCCAGCAGCAACGCCCTCACAACTATCAACGGCTTGCGTCCCTATACACACCTAACCCCGTTAGCGTTTGACCTAATCCCGCCTTCCGCTCACGCTGCGCCTCAAACGATAACTGACACACAGGAAGCGCTTTCGTTAATAACGAGTGATCAAGCGGAAAAAGCAAGGGTAAATTCTGAGAAGTCGTCATCGTCATACATCCACTTCAAAAAACGATCAAAAGAATGATTAAAAAAAGAGGTTGGGCGGGTTTGTTAGGGGTTATCTCAAGGGTTATCTCAGGGGGGGCTCATGCTCTTTTTTCTCTCCATAATGGGCCTCCATAATATGATAGTGCGTGCGTGACAGACGCTGTAGAACTCTTTGTAAAGATTTGTTTTCATCACTATACCTTAAAGGGTTCTTTTATGAAAGATACATAATCTACAGTACATAAGGAGGAAACATAATTTTAAAGATTGATATGTTCCCCATGCAAAGCGGTGTCGAGCCCCTCGAGTTCTTGCTCGGGCGTAACACGTAACCCCATAATTTTATCGAGGATTTTAAGTATAACAAAACTCATACTTGCGCACCAAATCACGACCACGCCGACGGCTTCGGCTTGTACCGCGACTTGGTGTACAGAAGGGACAATACCTATTGGGTCTGTATTGGTTGCAGAGAGAGGACCATAAGCGAGCGCTCCAGTTAAAAGAGCACCGACAATACCGCCGACCCCGTGCACACCAAAGGCATCAAGGCTATCATCATAGCCAAAAAAATGTTTTAAGCCTGTTGCCCCCCAATAACAGGCACCGCCGGCACATAAACCTATCAGTAACGCGCTATCGGGCAACACAAAACCAGCTGCTGGTGCGCTCGCCACAAGCCCCCCAACAGCACCAGAAATAACTCCTAAAACTGTTGGTTTTCCGCGGTGTATCCATTCCACTACCATCCAAGAAATCCCTGCCCCTGCGGCAGCCATTTGTGTGGCAACCATCGCCATACAAGCGCGCCCATCGGCACCCAACGCAGAACCTGCGTTAAAGCCAAACCAACCAAACCACAGCAATGCCGCCCCTATGACGGCATAAGTGAGGTTAAAAGGCGGAAAACCCTCGTGCCCATATCCACGACGTGGTCCTAATGCCAAGGCACACATAAGCCCCGCAACACCTGCGTTAATATGCACCACAGTGCCCCCCGCAAAATCGGCAGCACCTAAATTCGCTAACCAGCCCGTAGGGCACCACACCCAATGCACCACAGGAGCGTAAACCACTAAAGACCATAAAATAGAAAACACACACATCGTGCTAAATTTCATACGCTCTGCATAGCCGCCCGCTATAATAACAGGAGCAATAATAGCAAAAGTCATTTGAAAAAGCATAAAAATACTTTCGGGTACTGTCAGAGTTATACCCGCTGCTGATCCGCTGTTTCCTGTGCTGCCTCCTGCACTCATTATAAAGGGCACGTCTAAACCGTTATGGATATGCGCACCAATGCCATGCAACATAAAACGTGATAACCCGCCAATCCAAGGCGTGCCTGCTGTAAAAGCAAGGGAATAACCAGCGACCATCCAAACCACTGAAAGAATACAACACAAAGAAAATGACTGCATAAGCGTGGCAAGAACATTTTTTTTGCGGACCATACCCGCATAAAAAAGCCCTAAACCAGGGATTGTCATGAGCAGCACAAGGGTTGTGCAGACAAGCATCCATGCTGTATCGCTTTTATCAATCATGCCCAATATTTCTCCACAATGCGATGCCTTTATGGTAGGTCACCCCCTGCTGTGCCCTCCGTTTTGTTTGTTTATGCCCTTGTTTGTTATTGTTTTTTATTATTTATTTTATTTTTATTGCATAAGCGCCTTAAGGAAATCTTCTTTTGTAATTTCACCATGGACCCACAACACAAGATAACGCGTAAGCCTGTCGCTTTCTAATACTTTATAAAAAATACCACGCCAATAGTTCACGTCCTCTTGAATCGTAAAACCGTCTGTATTACTTGCCTTTTGTTGTGTGATTTTGTCCATAAATTCCTTAATCAAGTAGCCGTATTTTTGCACTTGCTCTTTAATATGCTCTTCCTCTTCAGGGGCAGCCTTTATGTGTAATTCGATTTTGACTTTACTCATTTGAAAAATCTCCTCTCCTGTTTATAGCGCTTCGTGTCCTCTTTCATTATAGCCTCATGATAGCCTATACTATACGACAGACTTTCTTTCTGTTTTGTTTTTGTGTTTCTTTTTAGCGTCTGTTCTATGTTTAACGCTCTATAGGCATAATGTAGAGCATTTTTGTTTGATATGAAATCCATACCCTATGGCGGGCAAACCACTCTACACCCAGCAACATATCAGCCGTGTCTTGCAAAGGTGTAACAGTCAGAGTTGGATAAAGATCCTGCTCTTGTCCAATTTGGAAAAGATGGAATTTATGCCAATAATAAGCCTCCTTATGGGCATCAACCCCTTGGGTAACCCCTCCTTTTTCTGCTGCGAGATTTTTTGCAGAAACTCCTAAACGAAGAGCAACCCTTTCAGCCAATACGCGTGCCCGTGCCCCTGTATCAAGCAACGCGCGGAGTGAATGCCCGTCGAGACTCACTGTTACAAAAGCACGATGGTGTGCCGTTATGGTCAGAGGTACAGCACGGTAAATATAGCGCCACCCGACGGGTCCTGTCTGCGCCCCTTTTTCCTTTTGACACGCAGCAAGATTGTTCTGCCACAACGCCATCATATGTTGGGAAACATCGAGTTCTATATCATAACGTGAGAGAAGATCCCCGCCGATAAGCCCTGCTACGCGCGGCGTTGAGGTAGACGGTAAAGCCGCAACAGGAATCGAAAGAGGTCCAAATTGCGCAAACCCAATCCGTAATGATGTCACATGCACATCAGGCACAAGGCGTCCAACGCCGCCTGTACCGTGCATCAATGTCCAACGCTCTGTTTCATGCGAGGTATCAAAAAGCACACTCGCAGCAGGAGAAAGTAGACTCCCTTCTGCACCTGTATCTATAATCATACGAGCGTCATGCCCATTGATTGCCACAGGAATGACCAAAAAACCGTCCTTATTATCAACAGACACGCGTGCGATCAGCGTATGGCACGGTGTTTTATAGAGCGCTTTATCTTTTATTGTTTGTGTGTCTGTGTTGATTTGTTCAGCATTTATCTTTTCACTTTTTGACGCCTCTTTGTTGTCTGCGGCAAACGCAACCCCTTTCCCCACGCCCCCTAAAGGAAACAAAAAAAGAGAGATCAACAACACACAACGCAAAAGAAAAAAACCACGTCTTACCCGCATATCTTTAAGCCTATTTTGCTTTCTATAGTTTTTGATAAAAGCGACATGCTTGCCATACCTTGCATATGTTATAGCCCTAATCTTCCAGAAAATTTTTTACACGCCTTTTGAAAACATTGTTTTTAATACTAAAAATTGACTTTCTTTTTTTTGCGTTCTTATAACAAACCTTATTATACGCAGTATAAAATAAATAATACAAAAACGAATAAAGCCACGCTAAGGGCTAAAGTATATAGAAAACAAATCAGCAAAAAATGTTTAAATCATAGCCATTTAAAACCTTCGCCTTACTTTCCCCTTCATATCCCCTGTCAAGCATTAAACGGATTAAGTGAGTGGCGCTTCAGATTTTCTGTTCTCTAAAAACCGACTTACCACATGAAAAGATTAAGTTCATCAGAGGTAAACCCCTCATATACCCCTAAAACCCATTTTAAGAGGACGTGAGTTGGTTATAATGGACTAAAAAACACTCTTAAACGCATTCTACGCGCAAAATATGAGGGTTGTATTCTACCCCCCCCGTGTATAATCGCCTTACCCGGTTCTCTTTAGTCAGAACTTGGGTATTTCCTTTCGTTAAGTTGTAGTTGTTTGCAAAAAAGGCATGTCAGAAATGACGCGCCTTTTTTGTTTAAACAGCACTTACGGTCTGGGGTTGCTTGATTTCAAGCGCGTATTTTATTGCCGTAAACAACAAAGACGAAGCTGAAAAACTGTTTGTTGAATTGGTCTTTTTAAGTTGATTTTCAGGTATATCGAACGCGCACAGGATCAGCTTGGCAGTCTCAATGTCGCCTTCGGCAAATAAGGTAACAGCCTCTTCCAAAAGCGCTTGCGCACAGGCAGGATCGTTCTTTATACGCTCGGCTACGGTTTCTCTGAAATCACGGGTCAGTGGTACCATGTTTCACTTTCCTTTCTTGGTTGCTGCCTTGCGGTGCTTGTAGTCTTCAAATAGGGCTATAGCTTCGTTAATGTCGTTCTGCTGACGGTTCTCTCTTCCGCCACCGATTTAAGAGAATAATATTATTCTGCTCGTCTTTGGCGAAATAGATACGTATTCTTCTTGTAGTTTAGTATTTGATTCATTTATGTCCTTGTTTATTGAGCACGAGGGTGAGCGCGTGCCCAAACATCGTGTAAATAAGTTTCATCAACAAGGGTATAACGCTGTGTGGTCGATAGGCTTGCATGCCCTAAAAGCTCTTGAATAGTGCGTAAATCAGCTCCGTTTTCCATTAAATGGGTGGCAAAAGAATGCCGAAGCGCGTGAGGTGTTGCTTGCTCTGGCAAGCCGTAGAAATGACGCCATTCGCGCATTGCTTTTTGAGCAATAGCCGGTTGTAAACGCCCACCACGTACGCCAATAAAAAGAGGGGATTCCGCGCCGGGTGAGGGATGTTGGGCGAGCCATAAAGTGAGCACCTCTTGCACAATGGGGAGCACAGGCACCAAACGCTCTTTACGACCTTTACCTAAAATACGCACAACCCCGCTTTTTTGTGCTGCACGAATTTCCCTAATATTTAAGGCTAAAGCTTCAGAAATACGTAATCCACAGCCATAAAGTAACGAAAAAAGCGCTGCATCGCGGCAACGTGCTAAAGAAGTACGTGCTAATTCGGCAATATCGTGTGGCGCGGCGAGGGCGTCTTTTTGCGTCAATGGGCGGGGAAGCGTTTTTTTAACACGAGGCGTGGTTAAAATTTGTACAGCCGTATTTTTAACCCCATGTTGACGATCAAGATAACGAAAAAATGAGGACACTGCAGAAAGGCGTCGTGCACGGGTGCGGGCTGCTTTATCAGGCGTTGTTTGCCGTTTTTGTGCTGTTCGTGGTGCAAGGGCGCGGGTTTGTTCAAAAGCAAGCCACGCGCGAAAATCTCTTAACGTAAGCTGTGCAAGCCCCGCCATATCGGGTAAACCATTGAGATGGTTGGCTAAAAATGTCAAAAAATAGGTTATATCGTTACGATAGGCTTTAATCGTCAACAAAGACGCGCCTTTTTCGATGGCAAGCCATTGTAAAAAAGCCTCTTGTGCCTCTTCTGCCGTCATAAAGTTTGACCCTCTTTTATCGTTCTACTTTTGTTTTTATTTTTTCATGGTTTTCATGGATCCCCATTGATCCCATAAGTTTGCTTATGGGTTGTTAAGCCTAACAACTCTTAAATATTATTTAAAGATAATCACAGTTATAATGTTGACGTAGGTAGTCCTCATATTACTCTTCTCTTAAGCAAGTATTTGTCAATGCTTATGATGATTTTTCTCAGTGCGTTAAAGATAGAGAGGCACTTTATTCTCTTATAACGTATTATAAGAGGTTTTTTAGAAAAAATCTTTTAGTAGAGCTTTGTATGAGGCTGGTTTACAGTATGAACTCCTCTTTGATGAAGCCGCTTGTCATTTCATAAAACATTTTTGGTCATAAAACATTTTTGGGAGATTCCTCATAATGGATAAGAAAAAAGCTCAAATTACTTTTGCCATGATGAGAGGGCTAAAAAGCCGTATGAGAGCCCCTAAATGGTATCATAAGGCTTTAAAATTATCCGATGAAGTGTATTTTTACTTCGATGGGTATTGGGTGCCAGCGAATTCTTACAATTCTAAAGAATATGCTACAGCTTTTAAAGGTTGTTTCTACTACGCTTCTAAGTGTATTGAACAAGAAAAATGGAACAAAATGAGTATATTTGAAGATTTAAGAAGATATTACCCCGAGTTTTTAAGGACACGAGAATGGTTATATTTTAGACTCGCCGTAGAAACATGTATTATGGATGCGTATAAAAACCTCATTTGTAACTATGACGCGAAACCTGATCAACTAATCCTTGTAGAACCCGATTAAAAAGGCGTAAACGCGAGGCAAGGGGGAGATGGGTTTTAGGGTTTTTTATACAGAAAGCAAGGATAAGGGGTTCGGGAGATTCATTATACCGCCACAAATTATATTTTTAATACAATGGGCGTTTTCTTTATAGTCGAACTCCCCCCCCCCCATATAAACGCGTTTTATTTTTCTCTCAATTAACTCTTTAATAGAGTGATAATAAAGAGTGTTTCCAACAAAATAGTCTTTATACTCTGGCTCATACGCCATACTAATACAAGCCGCGTCAGAAGAGTTTGGCATAATGCTATAAAAAATCATTGCTGCCAATTCCCCATTCAAATACATGACCCATGCATCGGTTATGGATAAACACGCATGTAATCCCCAAGAGGTTATAATAAGAAGATTATTTTCACCACCGTATTGTTCTGATTTTTTTTGTATTAACTCTCTCACTAAATCTAGGGGGATTTCCCCTTTGCCTAAATGTTTTATTTCACAACAATAACTCTCTTTTAATTTTTGAAATTCTCGTTTTCTGTTATATCTTGTTTTACGAGAAAATCGTTGTAAATACTCTTCATAAGAAGATGGTAGTTCTAATAACCAATGGACGCCTGCCAATAATTGCGGATAAATATTCAAAGAGTTCCCAAGCCCAAATTGAAAAATATTAAAGTTTTTGCTTATAAAGAACATAGCAGCCTCTAAAACCCTTTTTTCTATCTCCATCATATAGAGACCGAAAAAACATATTTTATCATGACCAATCTTAAAGCCTATATACATATCATCGTAATTAGGACGTTTAATATGTAAGACTTGGAAATTGTAACCTAACATATCCCAACGATTAAAAATAATATTAGGTTTTACCTTCTGAATTTTTTCATATTTCTCAGACTCTTCAACAATCGTTATTTGTATATCATCATTGTTCAATGGTCTAATCCCGTCGTTTTGCACCAAAAAATAATTATTAGCTTTATCTTGTAATTTTACTTATCATTTTTCAATCATTTTCTTCATAAAGGCATTTTCTTTAACAAGGGCTTTTTATATCCAATATCAATATATTCGATTCAAACACACCTAAGCGTTATTGTGTAGATGGAGGAAAAGCAGCAAGCAAAAAAATTATTTTTTGTTGCTTATTTGCTTCTATATAATACGGAAATTCAACGTCTTTTAAGATTCCATAAGTATTAAAGAAAGTAAAATGATAAGTGGTTAGAGTTTTCATTTCCTCTAGCCACTTTGTTTTTTTGTATCCCCTGCCCGCCAAATTTTTACCTATTCTTACCTGATTCTTATTGGGTATAACACGACTTACATTACCCAAAATCAAAATGTGTTAAAACACGTTTCTTTTATAGAAGAACACAATATAATAAGACTTATTAATTGGAATTTTTTAGAGGACCATATTATGTTCTGTCCATCAGGAAGAAAACCTCTTATTCGTCGTTTTGAACTCTCTCTTTTTTAAGAAAAAAAAAGGGGTTAGAAATCTGAAGTTTAAAAAACATCTATCCAGTATAAAAATAGCTCTTGCCCCCATTTTGATCTACTCTGCCTTTGAGAGTCGTTTTTTTGGTTTTTCCAAAACGACTCTCTTCGTTGGGTTTATTTTCTTATCTTTTTATAAGGAGTCAATCTTATGATCTTGGAAACAATCATCGGATCAGTAGCCGGTTCAGTAGCATCAAAGGGTGCGGATCTTCTTTTTAAAGAAGAACCAAAATCAAAATCTAGTGTTGGTACCTTGCTGACAGGGGAAGCGATTGGTGGACTTGGGCTTCTTGCCTTAGGGGCACTCGCTGGCAGCTCTGATGATAAAGAAAGTCAGAAAGCAGCAGGTCAAATTTCTACAGGTAAAAATAAGGTAAAAAAATAATTTGCTCCATGCCTCCCTCTTCCCTCTCTGCCCGATTTTTGTGCCGATAACTCTTCAAAATATTTTTAAGAGAGTCCACAAGATCCATAAGGCAGAAGGGTTAAGGAGTGTTTTTTATAGAGATTTTAACCTATAATAAAATAAAGTAGAGGAAAGTTTTTTATAAGTCTGTCTCTATGAAAGGGGGGTAACGTAACTATGTCTAAAACCATAGGCAAAAAATTCTCAATTGTGATCCCTCTTCAGATGAGCACAATAGCTCGGGCTTTTTCGGCTGATACGCGTGGACTTGTCGCGATCAAGAGATGGGATGCCGTAAGTCGTTTTAATCTTTCTTTGTTTAAGAAAAAGGGGCCAGAGATTTGCGCTCTTCTTGAACGCAAAGAATTTGACAAAGCCCGCAAACTCACCCTAGAGGTTAAGGAACTCCTCTATCGAGAAACACACATCCCGCCTCACCGTCGCACAATGCTCCATTCTCTCCTCAATCAGCTTTTTCGTTTTACGGAGAGGCAACCACAGCCTGATCCATTTTCCCGATCTAATCTTGACTCCAGCCGTCTTGAATCGCTTCTCGATAAGATGTTAGAGTACGCTGACAATAAACAACATCGCGACAGAGAACAAGAGAAACAGAAAGAGCAAAATCTGACTCTCGACCTCGAAGCATGTAAACAAAAATTTGAGACTATGTCTATCGCTCCAAAAAATACTCCATTCTTCGCGTCGACTATGCCTCGGTCAAAGTGTTTTCCTACCTACTCTCTTTACCCGGGAGGAGAGCCGCCTCACGAAATGAGAACGACGAGGAACAAGACTAAAGAAAAGAAAAAAGACGAGAAGAGAGTATAGAGAGGCGAACAGAGATATCAAGACTCACCCCGCTGTAGCGTATTTTAGGGGCGTGTTTCAAATGCCGTCCTATTCTTATAGTATAGTGTGCATTCTTTTTTAAGTGTGTTTCGTCGTTTTTCTTTTTAACTCACTTTTTGATGAGTTCTTTTTTCTGAGATCTTATTGTGTAAAATAGCTCTCTATCACTTTTAGTTTTAGCTGCTGTATTTTTGTTCTTTTCTTGTCGTTGTTCCATAATCTTCTCATCTTCTCCGTCGACGATGCTTTTTTCTTTTTCCCTTCTTAACGCTTCTGTTTCCGCCAATTTACCACCTCCCCCCTCTCAAACTTCCGAAACCGATCCTGTCTCTTCTCGAGAAAATTGTGTTTCTGTTCTTTTACCTTTACCGTTACCTACTCCGCTGACCTATATAAAGCCCGAAAATTTAGCCCTCCAAGCAGGAGATATTGTGACGGTGCCTTTAGGAAAAAAACAAAAAATAGGGGTTGTCTGGGAGATTGCCTCTCATTTACCGCCTGATCTCGCCCCTCCTGCTCCACCACCGCTTGATGACACACACCGTTTACGCGCGGTTCTTACGAAGCAGGATTATCCGCCTTTACCTAAAGAGTTACGCCGTTTTATTGATTGGGTTGCGGCTTATACGCTTTCTGCCCCTGGTATGGTCATGGCGATGGCGTTGCGCCCTCTTTTACAAAAAGGGATCAACTCTCTTTCACCGCCCACAGGGTGGCGCCTTGCTCCCCAGCAACCGCAAACCCTCCGCCTTACCTCTGCACGACATAATGTGTTGCGCGTGCTTGCTGATGGCGTTGCGCGTAGTACAGCAGAGTTAGCCCGTTGTGCCCAAACAAACCCTAGCGTGATCCGGGGGCTCGCTGAGGCTGGCGCATTATGTGCTGTACCCCTTGCTCCTGAACAAACTTTTGAACAACCCCATCCCCATTATTGCCCTCCTGTTTTAGAGGGGCACCAATATGACGCCGCCGCCACATTACGCCACACTGTCCATGAAAGCGGTTTTTCTGTCACGCTGTTAGAAGGAGTTACAGGCGCAGGAAAAACAGAAATTTATCAAGAAGCAATCGCCGCATGTCTTGAACAGAACAAACAAATTTTGGTGTTATTGCCTGAAATTGCCTTATCAGCGCAATGGATAGAACGATTTCAGCGCCGTTTTGGCGTGCGCCCCGCGTTGTGGCACTCCGATGTTGGGCAAAAAAATCGTCGTCTTGTTTGGACAGGAGCAGCTAAGGGGCATGTGTCTGTTGTGGCAGGGGCACGTTCTGCTCTTTTTTTGCCTTTTCAAAATCTCGGGATGATTATTGTTGATGAAGAACATGAAAGTGTTTTCAAACAAGAAGAAAACGTGATTTACAACGCACGGGATATGGCAGTTGTTCGCGGACGGTTGGGGCATTTTCCCGTTATTTTGGTATCTGCCACGCCAAGTTTAGAAAGTTTGGTTAATGTTGAGGCAGGGCGTTATCGGCATATTATGCTCTCTACACGGCATGGAGGTATGTGTTTACCTCAAACCGAACTCATTGATATGCGCCAAACACCGCCTGAATCGGGACAATTTCTCTCCCCTCTTCTCAAAGAAAGTCTATACCAAACCATTGCCCGCGGTGAGCAAGCCATGCTTTTTTTGAACCGCCGAGGCTATGCGCCGCTAACAGTGTGCCAAAGTTGCGGGCATCGTTTTGAGTGCCCTCACTGCACGGCATGGCTTGTGCACCATCAAACTCGCCAGCAACTCGCCTGCCACCATTGTGAACACACAGAACCCCTCCCCCATATTTGCCCCGCTTGTTTAAAAGAAAAAAGCCTTATTGCTGTTGGTCCGGGTATAGAACGCATTACAGAAGAGGCACAGGCGGCTTTTCCACAAGCACGGCTTCTTGTGATGTCAAGCGATACCATGCAGAACGCCCAAGCGGCTGCGCACGCTGTAGAACAAATGAATAAAAAAGAAATAGACCTCATTATTGGCACACAAATCGTTGCCAAAGGGTGGCATTTTCCCTCTTTAACGCTTGTCGGCGTTGTTGATGCCGATTTAGGGCTCATGGGAGCTGATTTACGTGCGGGAGAGCGCACGTTTCAACTCCTCCACCAAGTGGCAGGGCGCGCGGGGCGTGAGAAAGCGGGTCGTGTTTTGCTCCAAAGCTACGCGCCTGAACACCCTGTGATGCAAGCGTTGCTTTCAGGAGATATGCGCGCTTTTATGGCGCAAGAATCCGCCCAACGTGTCCCGCGTTTTTGGCCCCCTTATGGACGACTAGCCGCGCTTATTGTTAGCGCCCCCACCGCAGAACAAGCCGACGCCATTGCTGCTGAACTTGGACGTACTGCCCCTTATGGGGAGGGTATAGACGTTTTAGGACCTGCTCCCGCCCCGCTTGCGCTCCTCCGCGGGCGGCATCGGCGGCGGCTTTTATTGCGTACACGCCGCCACATTGCTCTCCAACCTCTTGTACGCCGCTGGCTGAGTCTCATACCCCCACCACCCCGCACCGCGCGCATTGATATTGATATAGACCCTGTTTCGTTTTTTTAGGATTGGGTTGTTAAAAACTGCGTTTTTAAACCCTTTTTTAAGCCCTTTTATGGCGTAACAGAAATAGAAAACAAAAATATAGGCGCAAACATAGACGCAATAATTGGCGGAGAGAGAGGGATTCGAACCCTCGGTACCTCTAAAGGCACAACGGTTTTCGAGACCGCCCCATTCGACCACTCTGGCATCTCTCCTTTAGTATTTCTCCTTTTTTCATCTTTTATAAACGCCCTTTTGCCATAACGCAAGAAAGACATATAAACCGATTCCATAACACTTTTTTTTTGGTATCATTTGTTTTATTATTTTACATCTCCCTCAGTGCACCTTTTTAAGGCACATTTTAAGGAAATAAAAATGACCCTAACCGAAATTATCGGCGTATTATCTGTTTTTGGTACCTTTATGTTAGGCAGTTTTCTAATATTATATATTATGATCTATAATGTTAACGAAGATAAAAAACAAGAGATTGAACGTTGCGAAAAAGAGGAACGTACACGCAAAAAACGCCGTAAACGCCGTTCTCCCCCTCCTCCATCAGATTACGACATATAACTCCAAAAAACTCTTTTAATAATACAAGGTTAAAGAGTTTACGACCTACGTTCTCTTTGAGATTAAATGTTCTATTTTTTATTTTTGTTTTTGTCTTTATGGCTCTTCTCTCTTGCAGAAAAATCTTTATCGGTGTATAGAGGCATAGGATATACAAATAAAAGCTGTTTTTTAGAAATGTTCGTGGAAGGTTAAACGTTCATGTTTGCAGTTATCCGCACAGGCGGTAAACAATATCGGGTTAAACCCGGCGATATTCTTAAAGTTGAAAAACTTGACACAGAAGCTGGTTCTGTTCTCACATTTGATGATGTTCTTGCTGTTGGCAATGCACAGGGGTCTCAAATTGGCACACCCACTTTAGCGGGTGTTAAAGTCACGGCGCATGTTATTGCCCAAGATCGCCTTGAAAAAGTCATTGTTTTCAAAAAACGTCGTCGGCAGAATAGTCGCCGTAAAAATGGACATCGTCAATCAGTGACGGTTATACGGATTCAAGATATTCACGCAGCCTAATTTTTCTTTATTTTTCTTTTTTTGGAAAATAAAATTTTCCCTTTTTATAAAGGGTATAAAATAGGGTTGCTTCACTCTTACATTAAGGTCATAAGGGGTTTTTAGAAATGGCAACAAAAAAAGCAGGCGGTTCGTCGCGTAACGGGCGCGATAGTGCAGGTCGACGCCTTGGACTTAAAAAATCAGGTGGTCAGCAAGTTGTTGCAGGGAATATTATTGTACGCCAACGGGGTACAAAAATTAAAGCAGGGCTTAATGTTGGCGTTGGGCGTGATCACACTTTGTTTGCGTTAATTGATGGGTTTGTTCGCTTTACCCGTCGGGCAGAAGGGCGTGTTTACGTTTCTGTTGAAGCACCAGCCGCCTAGAGTGCCCAGAGTACACAATAAAGATTACAACGGGGTTAGAACCATCACGCCTTTCCTGAACTCTCTACTATGAGTTTTGTGGGATTGGGTCTTTAAGGGATTTTTTGGCATTTGTGGCACAGAATAAAAGTTTATGTTCTATAATAGGCTTGTGAAGAGAGAGTCGAGCTATTGAGGTTCGACTCTTTTTCATTTCTGTTTTCTTTTCTTTCGGAAAATTCGGAAAATACAGCATGAAATTTCTAGATCAGGCAAAAATTTATCTTCGATCGGGCGATGGCGGTGACGGCGTTTCGGCTTTCCGTCGGGAAAAATATATTGAATTTGGCGGTCCTGATGGGGGCAATGGCGGACGCGGCGGAGATATTATTTTTGAAGCGGTCCCTAACCTCAATACGCTCATTGATTTTCGCTATGCGCAACATTTTCGCGCCCGTAAAGGAGGAAATGGGGCAGGTGCTCTTAAAACGGGGGCTTCTGCCCCTGCTGTTGTGATTAAAGTGCCTATTGGCACCCAAATTATGGACGATACCCGCACTACTCTTTTAGCGGATCTTGATAAAGCCGGTATGCGTGTTACTCTCTGCCGCGGGGGTGATGGCGGGCATGGAAACGCCCATTATAAAACCAGCACAAACCGTGCCCCACGCCGTGCCGATAAAGGTTATCCAGGAGAAGAGCGTTGGGTATGGTTACGCCTTAAACTTATTGCCGATGTTGGACTTGTAGGACTCCCCAACGCAGGTAAATCAACATTTCTTTCCGTTGTTTCTGCAGCACGCCCCAAAATTGCCGATTACCCTTTTACAACCCTCCACCCTCAACTTGGCGTTGTGCGCCTTTCCCTTACAGAAGAATTTGTTCTTGCCGATATTCCCGGGCTTATTAAGGGCGCTCATGAGGGAGCGGGTTTAGGCGATCGTTTCCTTGGACATATTGAACGCTGTACGATTCTTTTACACCTTATTGATGCAACAGCTGACGATATTCTCACCTCATGGACAACAATCCGCCAAGAACTCAAAGCCTATGACACGCATTTAGCCCAAAAACCTGAACTTATTGTACTAAATAAAATAGATGCTTTAACCCCTGAAGAACTTGCCGCCAAACAAGCCGAACTTGAAGCCGCGACTCATGCTGTTGTAAAACCCATTTCTGCCGTCACACAAGTAGGGATTCCTGATCTTTTACGCCTTGTTCAAAATACGATTCAAGACCATAAAAACTCTCAAGACTCCCTATAACTACTTTTCCCCCCTGACTCGCCTTCACCTCTGTTTATTTTTACCTTTTCTTTGTCGTCTTATTTTGTTTTATTTCGTTTTATAGTGATCATGTCTCTCAAATCCAGCCACACGAAACAGACGCAACAGGAGCAAGACGTGCAACACGTTCCCCCTGTAACACCTTCCCTAACGCCTTCTTTGACCCAAGCCAAACGTCTTGTTGTAAAAATAGGGAGCGCCTTATTAGTTGACCCGCAACAAGCCGCCCCACGCCATACGTGGCTTATGAGCGTTGCGGAAGATATTGCTACCCTCCGTCAACAAGGTACTGCTATTACAGTTGTTTCTTCGGGGGCAATTGCTCTGGCGCGGCATCGCCTTGGGCTAACAGGGAACGCTTTACGCCTTGCCGAAAAACAAGCCGCCGCCGCTGTTGGACAAATTTGTTTGGCGCAAACATGGAGCAACGCCCTTTCAGCGCAAAACCTCACAGCCGCACAATTACTTCTAACACTAGAGGTCACCGAAGATCGCCGCCGTTACTTAAACGCCCGCGCCACGTTGAACACCTTGTTAGACCTCGGCTGTGTACCCGTTATTAACGAAAATGACACTGTCACCACTGAAGGAATCCGCGTCGGTGATAATGATCGCCTTGCTGCCCGCGTTGCCCAAATTATGAATGCTGATCAACTTGTTCTTTTATCAGATATTGACGGGCTTTATACAGCAGACCCGCGTCATGATCCCCAAGCGCAACATTTACCCCTTATTGAGACTCTTACCCCTGAAATCGAGGCGATGGGTGGCGCCCCTCCGCCCGGCTATTCCTCTGGCGGTATGCGAACAAAACTTCTTGCAGCGGGAATTGCCACGCGATCGGGTTGTGCTATGGTTATTGCCAATGGGCAAAAACCCCACCCCCTTAAAGCGCTGATGGAGGGGGCGCGGTGTTCATGGTTTTTACCGCAAACACAAAAAACACTGACCGCGCGCAAGCAATGGCTTGCGGGCAGTTTAAACCCATCAGGTAAAATTATTATTGATCATCGGGCTGCCCTTGCACTCCAAAAAGGGCGTTCTTTGTTGCCAATCGGGGTTCTTGCGGTTAAGGGACATTTTTCACAAGGCGATCTTGTGGAAATTATTGAAAAAGATGGCAACACGCTTGCCCATGGTCTCGCCGCGCATGATGCACATGATGCGCGCCGTATTGCTGGGCACCACACCACGGAAATAGCCTTTATTCTCGGCAAGCCCGGGCGTGATGAAATTGTTCACCGCAATGATCTCGCCATGTTGTAACACTATGTTCCCACTTTGTTATGATGCCCCCAAAAGAGGCAAGCGTGGGCTTAAAGTCATCAAAGGCGTATTCTTACCTCAACAATAGAGAACATGAGTGACGCTCTCGCTGTGCGTTTTCCTCATCTATCCGCTAAAAGGTTCGAGGAACCCGCCTGTGCTGGTCTGTGGGTATTGTAGTTTTGTCTTACCCTTTGTTGTTCGCCTGTTTGCGGATAACTAAGAGATTTTTTAGAAAGGATTTTCCTTAATGTCTTCGGCGAAAAAATTTGAACCAAAAAAACAAGATGTTTTATGCCCAAAATGTAGAAAATTGCAGCGTATTGTTACCATTACAAGCCCTGATGCCGTTATTACAACAGGAGGAATTTTGTAACGCTTGTCATACAAGGTGGGCGGCGATGGTTGAAGCCAGAATTAAACAGTCCTACTGGATATAAGTTTTCTCTTTTCGATTTTTATACTTTTATCTCTTAAATTTTATTTCTTAATAAAAGAGATTAAGAAGACGAACGAGGGGGCCAACTTAAAACGGGTTCGGTACGTCCTATATCAAAACCCCGCCAATCATCAGCAGAGGGAGGCGGCGTATAGGGATAATATCCTCTTTTATTTTGGCTGCTGTTTGGGCTGTTCGGACCGCTCTTATGAGGGTTCTCGTTTTGGCGGGCGTGAGGTCGTTGGTCAGAAAAATCGGGTTTATAAGGAAGACGATGCGCATCGGGTACTTTTTGTTGCCACGGCATTTCCATTTCTGTTTCTTGGTCTCTTGCCTGATAGGTTTCCAGTCTTTCTTCCCCTCGTTCTTCTTGTTTCTCGATTTGCCTTTCTCCTTGTCTTTCGGGTTGTCTTTCAAGTTGTTTCTCGGGTTGTCTTTCTGGCACCTTCTCATGCCACGGCATACGATCCGAAGACATACGTTCTGAAGGCTGTGTATTGACAACGTTTATCGGATGGATAGAAGGTGGAATGGGCACGTCAACCCGCCGCGCCTCATACGCATCAGAGACTCTAGGCGCACGTATTTCAGGGAAAACAGGTACTTCTTGCATAGAGGGCCCTGTTTGTCTTTCTTGTCTCTCTCCTCGTGCTTCCCTTCTTGTGTCTCTTTTGGGAATTTGTTGCTCCCGTTGCTCTCTTTGCGTGTATCCCGCAGGGGTTTGAGGCGGGATATTTTGGGTAGGTCTTTGTGTGTAAGCCTGTTGTTGACTCTGTTCCTGTTTAATAGAGCCCGTTCTTATCGGGTAAATTTCTGATACCGTGATTTCTTCAAATTTTCCGCCCTCATTGTTATTGACGTAATGCCTCATCTCTTGAGCTTGGGCATCTTGTGCCTCTCTAACGCGCGCAGCATAGATACTCACCATTGTTTGAAGTTCTTCTATTTGTATTGAGAGTTCTGTTATCCGCCCTTTGACGCCAAAAACCGCAAAAGGCATCATCATAAACGCTAAAACAACAATAAACCCAACCGCTAAAACCAGAAGTTGTCCCCATAAAGGCAACCATTCAGGGAAAGAGAACACCATCTTCAAACACGCTCCCGATCTCTGTTATTTTTTTATCTGTTCAATTCTACGGATTAACGCGCTGTATACGCATTCCCTATATATTCCCTACATGCCTAAGGCGCGACGATAGAGGTCTAAAAGAGTTTCTTGTTCTTCCACCTCTGCGGGTTCTTGTTTACGCAAACGTAAAATTTGGCGAATAACTTTGACATCAAAACCCGCCGATTTGGCTTCAAGGAGAATATCTTTAATATCGCTTGCTAATTCTTTGCGTTCTTCTTCCAACCGCTCCACTCTTTCAATAATACTTCTTAACCTTTCCGCAGAAATCCCTCCTACAGAAACCGTTTCTTCTTTGGAAAAATTTTCAGATGTCATGGTCATAATCCCTTTTGATAATCCTTGTATTGTGCATTTTTACACCCCCCTTTTTTACACCTCTCCTCTTTAAGGTTATAGAAGGGGTATCGTGTGTTATAATTTTTCTCATAAATACTATACCACACTCCATGATGACTTCCAAACAAGCCTGTTCTAACCCTTTCAAAAAACTCTTTTCTCTCTTGTCCCTCTTTTGGCTTTTTATCTTATTATCTTATCCTGTTATGACTTATGACAATTTCTCATTCTCCGTCCCCTCTCAATATTCCTCATAAAAAGCGATTACGCCAACATCTTGTACGGCGAGCCGTCCTTGCGCTTTTACTTGGCGTGTTTATGCTCCTCCTCGCACAAAGTGGCATGATGGACGTTCTTATTGATCGTTACAGTTTTAAACCAGAAAGTTGGTACGATAATACAGCCCTTGTCCAACATTTGCGCTTACTGATTACCCATAATGGCATGACTCATGCACCACCAGAATGTCTTTTATTTATTCTCAACGGGAATGACCCCCTAACAGCGTCACGGATTAACGTGTTAGAAAAACACGCGCCTCCTTGCCCACGGGCTGAACACAGCCTCGCGACAATACCCCAAATTTTATTAACGTTGCGCGTGGATCGTGTGCATCACACCATTGAATCTGACCAAAATTCACCGGGTATTTTTCACCCTATATCGGATTCAATACCTTTATAAATTTAATAAAACTTATGACACCCACACACAGAAGCGCTTGACCTCGTTCCTTATTATGTTACAGGATATTTATGGCGAGATGGTCGGACGATCGCTGTTGTTGTCTTAATAACAGAGGAAAGTCCGGGCTCCACGGGAGAACAGTGTCAGCTAACGGCTGGCGGGGGTAACCCTAGGGACAGTACCACAGAAAACAAACCGCCTTTCTGGCGTGGGGTGGGTTCTCACAACACGTTAAAGGTAAGGGTGAAACGGTGTGGTAAGAGCGCACCGCTCTTTTGGTAACAAAAGAGGCACGGCAAACCCCACTGGGAGCAAGACCGAATAGGAACAGTAGAGGTTGCGTCCCTCCTTCCGCAAACCTCAAGGACCTCCCGTCCTTCTGTTCGGGTTGGTCGCGTGAGACCTATTGCGAAATAGGTCCTAGAGGAATGATCGTCCTAACCCCTCAAAAGGTTAGACAGAACCCGGCTTATAGACCATCTCGCCTTTCTCACCTCATCAAAAAGAAAAAGGGAAAACCAAAAAGAAAAACCAAAAAGGAGAAACGCAGTTTACGCGCCCCCTTACTAAGTCCCCTTACGTAGAGTTACGCACAAGAGTAAATAGGAAAACGCGCACAAAGCTCCCGCACACGGGTATGCACCGCATGTTCCACAGCCGAATCCCCCTCTCCTCCTGAATGGGCTAAAGCCGTTAAAACCTCATCAATCATCACACCAATTTGACGAAATTCTTCTTCGCGGAAACCACGTGTTGTGGCAGCAGGACTTCCCAACCGGATACCTGATGTTACAGTTGGTTTTTCAGGATCAAAAGGAATAGCGTTTTTATTGGCTGTCATTCCTGCCCGTTCTAATGCCGCTTCAGCGGCTTTTCCTGTAACTTTTTTCGGGCGTAAATCGACCAAAAGAAGGTGTGAATCTGTACCCCCCGTAACAATATCAAAGCCCCGTTCTACGAGAACTTCTGCTAAAACAGCAGCATTTTTCTTAACCGCAGCCTGATAAGTGTGAAAGTCAGGCTGTAAGGCCTCCCCAAACGCCACAGCTTTAGCAGCAATCACATGCATGAGAGGGCCACCCTGCAAACCCGGAAAAACAGCAGAATTGATTTTTTTAGAAAGGTCAGCATCATTGGTTAAAATTAAGCCCCCCCGTGGACCGCGTAACGTTTTATGCGTGGTTGAGGTGACAATATGGGCGTGTTCCATAGGATTAGGATAAAGACCAGCAGCAACAAGCCCCGCAAAATGTGCCATATCGACCATAAGATAGGCACCAACCTCATCGGCTACATACCGAAAACGGGCAAAATCAATAATACGCGGATAAGCCGACCCACCTGCAATAATAATTTTCGGACGATGCTCCCGTGCTAGGCGTTCCATTTCCTCATAATCAAGGAAACCATCTTGACGACGCACACCATATTGTACCGCGTTAAACCATTTACCGGAGTAATTAGGGGCCGCGCCATGCGTTAAATGCCCACCAGAGGCTAAACTCATCCCTAAAACACAATCCCCCGGTTTACCCATTGCCATAAAAGCGGCTTGGTTGGCATTTGCCCCAGAATGCGGTTGTACATTAGCATAAGCTGCGCCAAATAATTGCTTAACCCGTTCAATAGCCAACGTCTCTACTTTATCGACTTCGACACACCCTCCATAATAACGGCGCCCCGAGTAGCCTTCAGCGTATTTATTCGTCAAAACACTGCCTTGCGCTGCCAACACTGCAGCGGAAACAATGTTCTCACTAGCAATTAACTCAATCCCTTCTTGTTGACGCTTCAACTCAGCCTCGACAGCCGAAGCCACTGCGGGATCTTGTTCAGAAAGTGAGGCACAAAAAAAATGATTGAGACTGCTTTGCTTTATGGTCTGTTTCATAGAAAACCTATCCCTATATATCCTTGTGTTATGGGAATTTTCTTCGTCAATATGTGGTTATAAGTCTCATAGTAAAACAAAGTAACCGATAAAGACAACAATAATATTCTGACATTATTCAGACAATATTGACAGAAAATGTGATAATAATTTATCCGTTCACACCTTCTAGAACACGTTATAACGCATTCTCAAGATCTTTATATACAAACTCTTTACAAATAACGAAATTCTACCTATAAAGGCTCTTTTAACAGATAATAAATAAACTACTGATTCCTGTGTAATACGCTAGAGATTGGGTTTAGGTTTTTCTTACTTTTACTTTTCATCGCATGCTCTTCTACAATCCTAATTTTAACCTACGGCTAAGGAAGCATTATGAGGCAAAATAAACATGAAACAAAATAAAATCTCCTCAAAACTTATGCGACGCCTTTCCCTCAATACTCTGAATAATAATCCCGTTGCTCTCAAACGTGTCTTAGGTCCTTATGGGCTGATTGCTTTCTGCGTTGGCAATACCATAGGGGCTGGTTTGTTTTCTCTCACTGGTATTGCTGCCGCCCAAAATGCAGGTCCTGCTGTTGTACTCTCGTTTATTATCTCAGCTATTGCCTGCAGTTTTGTGGCTCTTTGCTATAGTGAGCTTGCAGGTATGATGCCCATTTCTGGTAGTACCTACACCTATACCTATGTCGCCATAGGTGAGGTTATGGCCTGGACTATTGGTTGGGCTTTAATATTAGAATACGCTGTTGGCGCTTCAACCGTTGCCGTAAGTTGGTCACGTTATGTTATTTCTCTTTTAGCAAATTGGCATATAAGCATTGACCTACGACTATCAGCCTCCCCTTTTGAAACGGTACACCTTTCAGACGGTACCCTTACACACGGATTCTTTAATCTTCCGGCTGTCCTTATTCTTGTTGCTGTTTCTGTTCTGCTTATTTTTGGCGCTTCTAAATCCTCCCTTGTTAATTCGGTTATCGTTGTTATTAAGCTTCTTATTATCGCGTCTTTCGTTGGTTTTGGATTACATTATATTAATTACGCGAATTATAGACCGTTTATTCCCCCTAATAATGGCACATTTGGGCATTATGGATTTTCAGGCGTTATGCGAGCAGCAGGCGTTATTTTCTTTGCCTATGTAGGTTTTGACTCACTGTCTACCGCTGCACAAGAAACGAAAGATCCTGAACGTAATATGCCGATAGGCTTTTTAGGCGGTCTTTTTATTACAGCCCTTGCTTATGTGACTTTTTCATTTGTTCTTGTCGGGCTTGTCAATTACCACGATATGATTGATGATGCGGCACCTGTTGCTACAGCCATTAACCAAACCCCTTATATTTGGTTACAACTCGCCATTAAAATCGGCATTATTTTCGGGTTTACCTCAGTTCTCATTACGCTTTTATTTGGACAAAGTCGTATATTTTTGACGATGGCGCGCGATGGGTTATTACCTCACTTCTTTGGTGTTACCCATTCACATTTTCAAACGCCTTGGATTTCTAACCTGTTTATTATGGCGATGACCGCTTTATTAGCCGCCTTTTTCCCTATTTCTGACCTTGGGCATATGACCTCTATCGGCACTTTACTCGCCTTTATCCTTGTTTGTCTCATTGTGATGATTTTACGCCGTAAAGAGCCTGATCACCCGCGCACGTTCCGCGTCCCTGGTGGAGATATTATTCCTATTCTAGGTATTTTATCTTCTGCAACCATTATGGTTTGCCTTGATTTAGTAACATGGATGAGGTTAATTGCGTGGCTCGTTATCGGTATGGCTATTTATTTTCTTTATGGTATTCGGCACAGCAAACTCGCTCACGTCCATCATGAGATGTTCATAAACCAATAAGAGAGCGTTTATCCCCTTTATGTTTATAATTGGGTTATAAAGTTCTCTTGTTGAATGTACTCTCTTATAATGATTTAATACTATTATTGAATCGGTTTTAATGGTTTTTAGGAATTTTCCCCGTGATTGTTGGTCGTTTTCCATCCTATCGTCCACGTCGTAATCGTTATGACAATGCAACGAGGCGTCTTGTTGCAGAAAATACACTACATATTGATAATCTTATTTGGCCCATTTTCTTTACAGAAGGGACAAAAACAACAACCGACGTAGCCTCTATGCCAGGTGTTCGGCGTGTTACGCTTGATCTCCTCGCAAGCCATGTAGAACCTGCTGCGCGTTTAGGGATTCCTGCATTAGCACTTTTCCCTGTTACACCGACCCATAAACGCGATGAACATGGAACAGAGGCAACTAACCCTGATAATTTAATGTGCCGTGCTGCTCGTCTTCTGAAGCAAGAATTTCCTGACATGGCTTTAATTGGCGATGTTGCTCTTGATCCCTACACCCAACATGGACATGATGGGCTTGTTGAAAATGGTTATGTTGTCAACGATGCTTCTGTAACAATTCTCTCTCAACAGGCTATTCATCAGGCACAAGCGGGCATTGATATTATAGCCCCCTCCGACATGATGGATGGACGTATTGGTCTCATACGAAAAGCCCTTGATAGCCATACGCTTATCAACACGCGTATTATGTCTTACGCTGTGAAATACGCAAGCGCCTTTTATGGTCCATTTCGCGATGCGCTTGGATCAAATAGTTTTCTCAAGGGTAATAAAAAAACCTATCAAATGGACCCTGCTAATAGCCGTGAAGCCCTCCGTGAAGTCGCTATGGATATTGAAGAGGGTGCGGATATGGTTATGGTCAAGCCGGGTATGCCCTATTTGGACATTATTTGGCGTGTGCACGATACTTTTGGTGTGCCAACATTTGGGTACCAAGTTTCTGGCGAATATGCCATGCTCTCCGCAGCGATCAATAATGGTTGGCTAGCGCGTGAACAAGCGATTATAGAAAGTCTCTTATCGTTTCGCCGTGCCGGTGCGCATGGCGTCTTAACGTATTTTGCCCTTGAAGCCGCTACAATTCTTCGTAAAAGACAGGGTCTATAAAAGGGATTGATCAAAAGAAGGGCGTAAATTGATAACCTCTCTTTTTTCTTTTTCTCTTATCAATCTCATGAGATTAGAAAAAAGAAAAAATAAACTTACCGTGCCCAAAGGGGCGCTTTTTTTCCTGTTGCAGCACGTCGTGAAGACCATTCTTGCAAATCGTTCATAGACCGAATCTTTGTATTCGGCAACCAAGAAAGCCCTTCCACTGCGTTAAATACTCTCACTTGATGTACCCCACCGTCTGCATATTTTTGTAAAACAACACCAGAACCCCGTGTCATCATTGGTATTTGTTCTAACGGGAAAATTAAAAAACGACGGTTTTCTCCTAAAATAGCAACCCTATCCCCTTGGGCTAAAAGACAAAATTGAATTTTTTCTCCTTCTTTCAGGTTAAAAACTTGCCGGCCTGTACGCTTTTCTGCCACAAGGGCTTTATCTTCAACAAGCATACCACGCCCAGAATGAGAGACAACAAGGCGATGTTTTCCATCTTCTAAAACAAACATAGATACAATGTCTTGATCATTAGATAAATCAATTAACAGGCGTACAGGCTGCCCATCATGGCGACCAGCCCGACATAAATCGGCAACTTTCAGTGTAAAGGCGCGTCCGTCTGTTGCGAAAAAACAGATTTTATCTGTACTCATACAGGGTAAAGCTATTCTTAAAGAATCGCTTTCCTTGAATTTTTGTTTTTCTAAATCAACCGAATGGCTTTTAACGGCTTTCAGCCATCCTTTTTGTGATAAAATGACCGTCATCGGTTCACGTTCAATCATATCCTGTACAAGAATTGTGATGGCACGTGGGGCAGAAAGAAGCGTGCTGCGTCTTTGCCCTACACGCCCGCGAGAAAATACCTCTGCCATAGTATGTAATTCTGCCTCAATACGTTGCCACCGTAACGTTTTATCACCTAATAAAGTCACCAAATCGGTTTTTTCTGCCGATAATTTTTCATACTCACGGCGAATTTCCATTTCTTCTAACCGACGTAAGGCACGCAGGCGCATATTAAGCACTGTTTCTGCCTGAAGATCTGTTAAAGTAAATGTGGCTATCAGCGTTGCTTTAGGATCTTCTTCCTCTCGGACAATCTGGATCACTCTATCCAAATTCATATAAACGCTTAAAAAGCCTTCAAGAATTTCTAAGCGCCGTTCTACCGCCTGTAACCGATACTTATAACGCCGTTCTAACACCTCATACCTATGATCAAGCCATGCCTGCAAGACCTGCCGAAGCCCCATAACTGCTGGTAAGCGATTAGCCCCAATCACATTCATATTCAATGTAAAACGACTTTCTAAGGCGGTTGTTTGGAACAATGTTTCCATTAAAATTTCTGGCTCAACCCCGCGTGATTTTGGCTCTAACACAAGACGGATCTCATCGGTGCTTTCATCACGCACATCTTCTAAAAGAATGAGCTTTTTTTGTTCTAATAAATGCGCAATTTGTTCAATTAAACGGGCTTTTTGCACCTGATAAGGAATTTCAGTGACCACAATTTGCCACATACCAAAACGCCCTTGCTCTACCTCCCAGCGTGCCCGCACCCGAAAACTGCCCCGTCCTGTTTCATAGGCATGAAGAATGGTCTCTACGTCTTCCATAATCAGCCCGCCTGTTGGGAAATCTGGTCCCCGCATAACAGAGAGTAATGCACGCGTCTCTATCTCAGGATCTCGCACCAAAAGGGCAGCGGCAGCGCACAATTCTGCCGCGTTATGGGGAGGGATACTCGTTGCCATCCCCACAGCGATACCCGTTGCTCCATTGGCTAAAAGATTAGGAAAAGCCGCTGGTAAAACAGAAGGTTCTTGTTCTTCCCCATCATAAGTTGCATGAAAATCAACAGAATTTTCCTCAATCCCTTCTAACAAAGCCACAGCCACATCAGTAAGCCTTGCCTCTGTATAACGCATAGCGGCGGGGTTATCCCCATCAATGGAACCAAAATTCCCCTGCCCTTCAACCAATGGATAACGCACAGCAAAATCCTGCGCTAAACGCACTAAGGCTTCATACACTGACGAATCCCCATGAGGATGAAATTTACCAATAACATCTCCCACAACACGGGCGCATTTTTTGAAGCCAGAAGTTGGATCTAATCGCAGCTGGTGCATGGCATAAATCAGCCGCCGATGGACAGGTTTAAGACCATCACGCACATCCGGCAATGATCGCGACATAATTGTTGAGAGCGCATAAGCAAGATAACGCTCTTGTAAAGCCTCGGCTAATTTGACGTCTTCAACATGACCTATATTGTTTTCAGCTATTGCGTGCATTGGTTTGCCTCACTAATTTTTTAATACGTTCACTTAGACGTTGCCGGATAATGGGCATAGGTCGATGATATTGGTCATAAACATGACGTTGTAAAAAATACCCTGTTAAATGAAGCCCTTCTAACCACTGAAAAGGCGCTCCCTTTTTTTCCTTTGTTAATAAAAACTCTGGCAAAGAGAGCAAACGATCGCGCCATATGCCTGCCCCATCCTCGCTCACCGCCCGCCCTGTACGCGGGGAAACATAAACTAAATTTTCCCGATCACCCGTTACTGCGCAACAAGAAAAATCCAACCCAAAACCAAGCGTTTGTAAAAGCAATACTTCCCAGCGGATATAAAGAGGCACAACCTCATCCTCTCTCCTTTTGTGAGTTTTACAAAGATCACATAAAGACGCTAAAAAATAGAGTGTTTGCGCCCATAAAAACGGACAAGGATCATGCTCTAATAAAGTTGTATTAAGCAACGCGCAAACAGATTGTACTAAATCTAACGCTAAAGGTACTTCAAACAAACGAACAGCATAGACTTCCATTACTTCCCCAGAAAAGGTTAGAATGCCCCCTTCCCCTCGTTGGCGCATACGGGTTTTAACCACATTGCCAAGCTGCCATAAAGCCCGTGCTGTTTGATTCGTAACACCATAAGCCACACCACGCGTTAGCCCTTGTGCCTCTGTCAACACATGAACACGCGCGGCTCTTTCTCCCATGGGAGCTGTAAAAATAACAAGGGCAGGTGCCTCCTTTTCAAGAGACATCCTGCCTAGCTCACCATGAAAAATGCACTCAAAATCAAGGATTAAACGCCAGCAACCTTGCTTACTTCAGCAGCAAAATCATCAGCGACTTTTTCAATCCCTTCACCCAACTGAAAACGTTCGAAACCTGCCAAAGTAACACCGGCTTTTTTCACAATGTCTTTAACACGGCTTTCACCATCATGTACCCAGACCTGTTCGAGAAGAACAACCTCCTCATAGAACTTCCGGATACGCCCTTCCACCATTTTTTCAATAATGTTTTCTGGCTTACCCGAAGCGCGAGATTGCTCAATCAATACGGCGCGCTCACGCTCAATTTCTGCAGGGTCAAGGCTGCTCACATCTACAGAAGAGGGGCGGGTTGCTGCAATATGCATACCAATTTGCCGACCCAATTGCTCAATAGCCGCAGAAGAAGACGGCGCTTCAATTGCCACCAAAACGCCAATTTTACCCAAACCAGCACGCAATGCACCGTGCATATAGGTTGCCACAACGCCTGAAGGCACAGACAAAACACGCGCACGCCGTAAAGACATGTTCTCTCCAATCGTGGCGATAAGATGGGTTAACTCATCTGCCACAGAACGCCCCGTGTCAAGCATTGTCTTTTTGATTACCTCAAGGTCATCGCCCACTTTAAGAGCAACCTGTGCAACCGATTCTACAAAACTTTGGAAGGCTTCATTACGAGCAACAAAATCTGTCTCAGCGTTTATTTCGACCATAGCCGCAGAACGACCTTGAGAAGCAACAGCCACAAGCCCCTCTGCCGCAACACGCCCTGATTTTTTAGCCGCAGCGGCAAGCCCTTTTTTCCGCAACCAATCAACAGCCGCTTCAATATCACCTTGTGCTTCATGGAGGGCTTTTTTACAATCCATCATACCCGCCCCTGTTCTTTCACGCAGGGACTTCACCAACGCAGCGGTAATTTCCGCCATTTGTACACTCCTTTATAATCAAGAACACACAGCTATCAATAAAAGCTATCAATAAGCGTGTTTATCAACGTTAATAAACGCGACAAAAGAGGCTTTTAAGCCTCTTTTGTGGAAGTTGCTTCCTGAACAGGTTCACTTTCTGACTCTGACTCAATAATCAGTTCTTCAGAAGCCCCAAGATCAACCCCAGAGGCTTCTAATTCAGCAGAAATACCATCTAACACAGATGATGAAACCAAATGACAATACAACTCAATGGCGCGAATAGCATCATCATTACCCGGAACAGGGTAAGTCACCCCCCGTGGATCTGAATTACTATCCAACACCGCCACAACCGGAATACCAAGTTTATTGGCTTCTTCGATAGCTAGTTTTTCCTTATTGGTATCAATAACAAACAAAATATCTGGCACACCGCCCATTTCTTTAATACCGCCAAGAGAGCGTTCAAGCTTATCGCGTTCCCGCGTTAGTCCTAACATTTCTTTTTTTGTTAGACCCGCGTTACCACTTTCTATGTTTTCATCAATTTGGCGTAAACGTTTAATAGAGCCTTGAATTGTTTTCCAATTTGTGAGCATACTGCCCAACCAACGATGATTGACGTAATATTGCCCACACCGACGAGCTGCATCAGCAATTGGTTCTTGTGCTGCGCGCTTTGTCCCAACAAATAAAACGCGGCCACCGCCAGCAACAACATCACGAATCGCTTTGAGCGCACGATCCAACAAACCTACCGTTTGTTGAAGATCAATAATATGAACTTGGTTGCGCACACCAAAAAGATACGGTGCCATCCGTGGGTTCCAACGGCGCGTATGATGACCAAAATGAACACCAGCCTCAAGCAGCTGGCGCAATGTAAAATCAGGCATTGCCATAACTATTATATCCTACCTTAATCTGGTTAATCCTCCGCAAGGTACTATTCGATAACATAACCGAACACCAGAAATGGTAGACCCTGCGTGTGTTATCCCAACCTCTCACGAGGTTGGGGTTCTTGTTATATGACGGTTTTTCCCAATACAAGCAACAAGAAATTACAAAAATACTTCTTGTTCAAAAAAAAGTCATTAGGATTTGTCACAAGACTTATCACAACAGCGATGAGCATACGGATTAGGAACGCCATGTGTTGCTAATAAATGACGCAGTTTCTTGATCACAGGGAAAACCTCAATATTGTGATCCCCACCAAGTTCACGCCACGCTTTTTGTTCCATTTCCACAATTTCACGGTCTTCTTCAAAAATACGATGTGTGAAAACACCCAAAACAGGCCAAGCGAGATCAAGTAAGAACGCGAATTGAGGTTTCTTCACCGATAACAAACCAAAAGCTTGTGTAATGTGCTGTGTTTTCCCAATAGGCAAATAACACGCCCACAAATCCATGACCAGATCACCGTCTTTATCGTGAATTTGAAGAGTTTGATACGGGTAGGTTGTACGAATAGAAACAACTTCTTCAATCGGTTGCTCCCGCCCCTCTAAATCATAATGAGGCCCAAAAATTAACCTCTCTGCTAAAGGTTGTTTTCCACGACTCCGTGCAAAACTATAACGCGCCTCAACAAAGTTGTCGCCCTTTTCTTGCCCTAGAAAACGCGCGTTAATATACCCCATTTGGCGACGATGCAAAAACTGATGATTCATATCCATCAAGTTTTCATGCATAAAGGTGTAATGGCATTTTAAGCGTGGGCTAAATTGGCGCGTTTTATACTCAGGATTGTCAACTTGTGCCAAATTAGGCAATGGCACTTTGTCCGCTAAAGCCGGATCTCCCGGAAAAACAAAAACGAGTCCGCCTTTTTCACGGCACGGATAAACACGCACAGGACGCCCGACATCTTCACGGCTAAGATACGGAACGGTAACACATTGCCCCCGATTATCAAAAGCCCAGCCATGGTAACAACATTTAATACACCCTTCTTTATCAACAACCCCCTTACTCAAAGGCACTTGCCGATGGGCACATCTATCTTCTAAAGCATAAATAGGACCATGATTCGGACGAACAAGCACAATAGGCTGCTCCCCATAACGCGCTGCAAACGCCTTACCATGCTTTACTTTCGCTGACCATGCGACAGGGTACCAAAAATTAGGATCACAATCGACCTGCCGAAGGTCGCAATGTAACATTAAATCTTCTTGGTTCTCTTGTTGGGTTTGTGTCGCCACCTGCATGATATTTCCTCCATCCAAAAACGCTTAGGTTTGTTGCGTCTGATCACATATAAACACACGCTTTTAGCATAAACTCATCAAGTTCGACTATGACATATATCACGAAACGCTGCCCTTATATTCCAGCAAGCATAAAATATTTTACGTGTATTCTACGCGCTGTACCCCGGGCACTAATCGTAATTTCTGGCTTAGAATCGGTGTTACGCAATATTTCCCTCTCAAACGAATTTCCACATCACGCGTTTCAGAAAGACGTAATAACAAAGCAACACGCCCTTCCCCGCCTTTGGCACTTTCCAATAAAGACGGTAAAGACTGAAGCGCTATATCAGAATTGAGCGCAATACGCAGTTTACTTTGCTCTTTAGCCGCCGTTTCCTCTAATGTGACAATATCACTTGCGGTTATCCGTAAGGTTTCCCCGTCTAATCTCGCCTCTGCTGTTACCAAAACAGCAACACCCGCTACAAGGTGTTCCCGCACACGTGGCAATAATTCAGAAAATACAGTAACCTCACACCCACCCGAAGCGTCAGACAAGCGCACCCACGCCATTTTCCCCTTTGGCGTTGGTCTCTCTTTTTTATCAACAACACATCCAGCAATTTTAACACGCTCTACTCCTGCTTCTACAGCTGCCAATAATTGAGACGAAGAGACGACTTTTAACCTCTGCATCATAGATTTGTAGGAATCAAGAGGGTGTGCAGTCATATGAAAACCTATAGCTTCAGCCTCCATAGCCATTTTTTCAAATTCTAACCACTCTGCTCCTGTTTCTAACCGTAAAGAATGCGCAGGACTCGTTTCAGCAAAAAGACCTATTTGCCCGGATGCCGCTTCTTGTGCCTGACTATGCGCCCACCGCAAAATAACATCTGCTGAACGAAAAACCTGCGCCCTATTGGCAACTAAACTATCAAAAACACCCGCTTTTGCCATATTTTCAAGCTGCATGCGGTTCATATGGTGTGGATCAATACGATTTGCAAAATCAGTAATCCCAGAAAAAGGTTTATCGCCACGTAAACGCACCAATGTTTCCATAGCGCCAAAGCCAACTCTTTTAATCGCAGCTAAGGCATAACGAATAGCGTATTCCCCATTTTCTTGCCGTTCGACAGCAAAATCAGCCTCTGATTGGTTAATATCTGGCGGAAGTATGGTAATCCCCATTCGTTCCGCCTCTTGCCACAAAGCCGCTAATTTCTCTGTTTTTTCACGATCAACCGATAGACGCGCTGCCAAAAAAGCCACAGGATAATTTGCTTTCATCCATGCTGTTTGGTACGAGAGAAATGCATAAGCAGCCGCATGGGATTTGTTAAATCCGTAATCAGCAAATTTTGCCATCAATTCAAAAACTTCAACGGCTTTTGCTTGATCAATACCACGCCGTACAGCTCCCTCTGTAAAAATAGCGCGTTGTTGGTCCATTTCTTTACGAATTTTTTTACCCATAGCACGACGAAGTAAATCCGCTTCACCAAGGCTATAACCCGCCATTTTTTGGGCAATTTGCATAACTTGTTCTTGATAGACCATAATGCCGTAGGTCTCAGCCAAAATATCCCGAATTTCTTCGTGTGGCGGTACCCAAGCCTCCCCATGTTTACGCCGACAATAGTCTGGAATATGTGCCATAGGACCCGGACGATATAAAGCCACCGCTGCAATGAGATCTTCAATTCTTGTCGGGCGCATTTGTTTAAGAACATCACGCATGCCCGCCCCTTCAAACTGGAATACGCCCGCCGTATCCCCCCGGCTTAACATCTCATACGTCGCTTTATCATCTAAAGGAATAGTGCTGAGATTAACTTCCTCCCCCATGCTTCGGATAAAATCAACCCCTCGTTTCAAAACAGTTAATGTCGCTAACCCCAGAAAATCAAACTTCACCAATCCGGCTTGTTCAACAAATTTCATATTATATTGAGTCACCAACATATCGCTTTTTGGATCACGATAGAGAGGCACAAGTTCTTCTAAGGATTTATTGCCTATCACAATCCCTGCCGCATGCGTACTAGCATGGCGAAAAAGCCCTTCAATTTGTTGCGCTATGTCTAAAAGATGCCGCAACGTTTCGTTGCTATCGTACATTTCTTGAAGTTTTGGCTCGCCTGTAATTGCTTCTTTCAACATGACAGGCTTAGCAGGATTATTGGGAATAAGTTCAGCAACACGGTTGACCATACCGTAAGGTTGCCCTAACACCCGCCCAACATCACGCACTGCAGCACGTGCTTGTAATTTTCCAAACGTAATAATTTGTGCGACGCGATCTACCCCATATTCTTGCCGAACATAGGCGATCACCTCATCACGTCTATGCTGGCAAAAATCAATATCAAAATCGGGCATAGACACACGTTCTGGATTGAGAAAACGCTCAAACAACAAATGAAACGGGATAGGATCAATATCTGTAATCGTCAATGCCCATGCCACCAAAGACCCAGCCCCTGATCCACGCCCTGGTCCAACAGGGATATCATGGGCTTTCGCCCATTGAATAAAATCTGCCACGATTAAAAAATAACCTGCAAACCCCATACGAGAAATAACATCTAGTTCAAACGATAAGCGTTCGGTGTAGAGTTTACGTGTTTCTTCTTGAAGTGGCCTATTTTTGAAACGGTTGTCTAACCCCTCGCGGGCCATGAGGTGTAATGTTTCGTCTTCTGTCGTTCCAACACGCACTTTAGGGCAAACAGGCAATAACGGCTTACATGTTTCCACTTTAACAGCGCAACGCCGCGCAATTTCAAGCGTATTATCGCAGGCTTCGGGTAAATCCGCAAAAAGAGCCCGCATCATGTCAGGGGGCTTAAACCAATGTTCCGGCGTTACACGAAAGCGATCGCGCTCTTCTACAGTACACCCCTGTGCAATACAAATCAGCGCATCATGTGCCCCATACATATCAGGCGTCGCAAAAAAACACTCATTGGTTGCAACAAGAGGTAAATCAAACGCATCAGCAAGCGTCAACAATGCCGGCTCTATCACCTTTTCTAAAGCCTGACCATGGCGGTGTATTTCGATCATAAGCCTATCTGAAAACGCTTCCCGCACACACGCAAGCCAGCGTTCGGCTTCCCCTTTCTGCCCTTCGGCAAGCCTTGAAAATAAGGGTCCACGTGAGCCACCTGTCAACAAAATCAACCCTTGTGATTTTTCACATAACAGAGAAAGATCAATTTTAGGGTCTGCCGGATCCGATTCTTGAAAGCCTTTTGACGATAAAAACTGAAGATTTAAAAGCCCTTCCGCGTTTTGTGCCAACAGCACAATAGGTTCAGAGGGCATATCGGGTTTTGCTTCACGATTTGTATTGTGAGCAGAAAGTCCGATTTGGCACCCGATAATTGGCTGAATCCCACCATCGGCACAATATTGAGAAAACTCTAAAGCTCCAAATAAATTCCCTGTATCAGCCAAAGCCACGGCGGGCATACGCATCTCTTTTGCCATCGCTACAATTTCTGGTACACGAATAGCCCCTTGGCTTAAAGAATAAGCCGAATGAACACGAAGATGAACAAAACCGTCTTTCATATTTATTTCCACAATTCCAGCAGAAAACCGCCTCTATTTTCATAGAATTATTATATTATATCGTTTTTACCGCTTGCTTTAACGATAGGTTTCAAACACACCACAAGAGCTTTATAATTTCTTGTTTTTATCACTTTATAAAAGGCTGTTCTATGCACATTGTCACCTCCCCCATTGCGTTAAGAGAGCTCGTCACCCAATGGCACAAACAAGGCGAACACATTGGCTTAACGCCAACTATGGGCGCATTACATGATGGACATCTTGCTCTTATCAAGGCACTTGAGGGCAAAGCCTCGCGAAAAATTGTCACAATTTTTGTCAATCCCACCCAATTTAATAACGCAGAAGATTTCCGTCTTTACCCTCGTACCCACGAAACTGATATTTTTCTCTTACAACAAACAGGTTACGTTGACGCGGTTTATATCCCCCATGAAAAAGATATGTACCCTCAAGGTTTTTCAACGAGCGTTTCTGTTGCTTACCTTGATACTATGCTTTGCGGTGCCTATAGACCCGGGCATTTTGAAGGGGTTGCCACGATTGTTACGAAATTATTACTCCAAAGCAGCGCTGATATTGCTACATTTGGTGAAAAAGACTATCAACAACTCTGCCTTATTCGCCGCCTTGTCAAAGATTTGAACATCCCCGTTGAAATCCTCCCTGTCCCTACACAACGTGAGGCTGATGGACTTGCCCTCTCCTCTCGTAATCGACGCTTAACACCTGAACAACGTTGCCAAGCCGCGCAACTTCCCGCTGCGCTTACAGTTTATATTAAAGAGTTACGCACAGGACAAACCGTCCATTCAACTTTAGCCGCGTGCCGCACAACCCTTGAAAATGCCGGATTTGTTGTCCATTACCTCGAATTACGAAAAGAAGAAACTTTGGAGATAGCCGAGAAAGCCGAACCTCATACCCGTTTATTTGTGGCAGCGAGTCTCGGAAATATTCGGCTTATTGATAATAGACCCCTGTTTTAAGCCGATATCTTGAAACTTACAAAAATATTCCTGCCAATTAAACTCGTCTAAAACAAAAAAAGAGCTTCAATAGCCCTCTTTTTATACCCACAATAGGTCAAACCTTATATTAATTTTGCTTACAAATTTATTTTTTAGGAAAAAGTGGCTCCCGAAGTAGGACTCGAACCTACGACCCAGCGATTAACAGTCGCTTGCTCTACCAACTGAGCTATTCGGGAACAGCGTTGCCATTGTATAGCAAGTTTTATCTGTGGCGTAAAGCCCTTATATGATGATTTTTATTTTTTATTTTGTTTTATTTTTCCACAAGCACTATAACAGCCAACAGGTGCCGTATTTTTAGCGTTCTATCTACAAACGACTCGTACTTAAGTCTCAATAAAAAATGTTTTTCCTAAAATGAGTCGTAAAATTATTGTAAACGGGAAATAAAAGTTGCGATACGCTGGCAGGCTTCTTGTAACGCCTCTTCTGACGTAGCGCAAGAAAGACGCAAATAGGGTGAAAAACCAAAAGCACAACCGGGCACAGTGGCAACAAAGGCTTCTTCTAATAAAGCCATAGCGACATCATGATCGGTTTTGAGAACGCGCCCCGCAGGCGTTGTACGTCCCAAACATTGCGCAACACCCGGGTAAGCGTAAAAAGCCCCTTCAGGAAGAGCACAAGTTAATTCAGGAATCGCGTGTAAAGCTTGGACAACCATTTGACGACGTCGCGTGTAAACAGACGCCATATGCTGCACGATTTCTTTTGGTCCGTCTAATGCCGCAGCTGCGGCAGCTTGGGCAATAGAACAAACACCTGAAGTCGCGTTGCCCTGAGCACATCTCATAGTGGCAATTAAATCTGCCGGACCACCTGCAAAACCAATGCGCCACCCCGTCATAGCATAGGCTTTAGAAACCCCGTTGACGGTCAGCGTTCGCTCTTTTAACGCTGGCGCTATAGCGGCAATAGAAGGAGAATGCATCCCTTCAGACACAAGATATTCGTAAATTTCATCAGAGAGAATCCACACATGGGGATAATCTTGTAAAACCTGTGCGATCAATTTAAGTTCTTCAGCAGAACACACTGCCCCTGTTGGGTTATTGGGAAAATTCAATACCACCCACCGCGTACGCGGAGTTAATTTTTCGGCAAGAGCTTCTGCCCGTAAGTGAAAAGCATTTTCCTCATGGCATGGAACAAAAACAGGGGCAGCCCCAAACATACGCGCGATCAACGGATAACTCACCCAATAGGGGGCTGGAATCACCACTTCATCGCCCGCGTTTAACGTTGCCATAAAGGCGTTAAAAATAACTTGCTTACCCCCGTTGGAAACCATGACTTCATCAAGGGTATAATTGAGCCCATTATCACGTGAAAATTTACGGATAATCGCCTCTTTTAACGCAAGTATTCCTTCAACAGGTGGGTAACGCGTTTGCCCTGCTTGAGCCGCCTTATAAGCGGCTTCTATCGCCACAGGTGGGGTTGAAAAATCTGGTTCACCCAAAGCAAGGGAAATAACATCGCATCCTTTTGCCTGCAAGGCACGCGTATAACGGGCCATTTCTATAGTTGCAGGCGCGGGCAAGCCTTGCAAACGTTGGGCAAAAACACGGCTCATTTTTGGCGCTATTCCCTCTTAAAAACCCGCTTACTGAATACCCGCACAAAAACGCTGAATACGGAGACAAGCGTTTTTTAAGCTCTCTGTATCAGTAGCATAAGAAACCCGTATATAACCGGGAAACATAAACGCCGAACCGTGTACAGTGGCAACACCTTCCTCTTCTAAAAGCGCCATCACAAAATCTTTATCAGTGCTTAAAAGATGCCCTTTTGCCGATTTTTTCCCTAAACAGGCTTCTACACAAACAAAAACATAAAAAGCCCCTTGCGGCATTTCACACGAAAGCCCTTTTGCTTCACGCAACATTTCAACAACCATATTACGCCGCTTTTGATAGGCTTTGACCATAATATGGATCGAATCTTGCGGGCCGGTTAACGCCTCTACAGCCGCAGCCTGTGCAATAGAACACGTATTTGAGGTTGATTGCCCCTGTAATTTATTCATCGCCTTTGTGAGTTCCACAGGTGCACCAGAAAACCCAATACGCCAGCCTGTCATCGCATAGGCTTTAGAAACACCATTCATCGTGACAGTACGACTACGAAGTGAGGGTTCAACCTCTACAAAAGTTGCCGGACGAAAACCGTCATAGACCAATTTTGCGTAAATATCATCAGTAAACACCCACACATGCGGATGGCGCACTAAGACATCACATAACGGGCGCAAATGCTCTGCCGAATAGGCAACACCCGTTGGATTACAAGGAGAATTGAGAAAAAACCATTTGGTACGCGGTGTTATCGCGGCTTCAAGTTGTTCTGCCGTTAAACGAAAGCCATTTTGACGCTGGCAAGGCACCACAACAGGCACGCCGCCCGCTAAAGTCACAATATCAGGATAAGAAACCCAACACGGTGCAGGAATAATGGCTTCATCTCCCAGGTTAAGTGACGCCATCATCGCATTATAAATCACCTGTTTTCCGCCTGTAGAAACAATAATTTCCTCCGGCGCATACTCTAACCCACTATCAAGGCGAAAACGTTCAGCAACGGCTTTGCGTAACTCTGGTGTGCCAGCAACATCGGTGTATCGTGTTTTTCCCGCTTCAATCGCTTTTATAGCAGCTTGTGCAATATTGTGCGGAGTCGGAAAATCAGGTTCGCCCACAGAAAGACTAATAATATCGCGCCCTTCGGCTTTAAGCGCGCGCGCGCGCGTTGCCATGGCAATAGTTTGACTTGGATTAATCTTATTGAGGCGATCAGAAACGATACTCACTCTCTTCCCTTTCCGCTATGTTTTATACAATTACACTTCATACCTGCCCGGTGTTTTTGTCAAGTTTCTTGTCAAGAAGAAGCGTGCTTATAAAAGTGTTTATACAAAAATTAAGGGGTCCTCCTCCCCCCCCCCGTAGGCACCCTCTTCTCCTTCTTAAAAAACAAAAAGGCTTAAGAGTTAGACCAATCATGCCCACATTTTTTACAGTGGTATGTTGTTGTTTCGCTCATGCTAGCGCCATGCCAGTGCCGACATGGTTTATCCTTGCTCTTGGGTGGGCTATTGAAAAAGAAAGTAAAGAATAGCCCCTCACTTGCCCTAGTTTCTTCTTTTATTTCTTTTTTTAATCTGTTTATCTCAATAAAAAAACAAACGAGATAGAATAGGTTGTAT
>JAFVHT010000026.1 GCA_017474285.1 Acetobacter sp. | reverse complement strand
GATGTGATTGTACAAGAACAAAAAGCGGTTTTTCTTTTAAAAGAGAAGTTTCCTGATGTTGGGATCCATTATCGTCATCGTATTATGAACACCTTTGCGAAAGTAGGGAATACCTCTGATTTTTTCCGCCGATGGGGGGGGGAATTTAAGGCTGTTATAATACTTGATGCTGATTCAATGGTACCTGCAGAAACGATGGTAATATTTGCACGTACTATGGAAGGGGATGATAATATCGGTATTATTCAGGCAATGCCCTACGCAGTAAACTCTACTACGCTTTTTGCAAAATTGTTTAATTTTGCTAACGTCAGTATGTTGTTAGGATTTTCTGCAGCATATTACTTTAAAATGGGACGTTCTCCTTACTTGGGACACAATACTATTGTACGATCTGAAGCGATTATAAAGCATTGTAATTTACCTATTTTCAAAAAGAAAGGACCTTTTGACGCAGGAAAGCCATCCTCTCATGACTTTGTAGAGGCGATGTTATTAGAGGCAGTGGGGTACCAAGTATGGGTTCTTCCTACATTGGTTTCTTTTGAAGAACAAATACAGAATTTTGTAGATTATATGATACGGGAGAAACGTTGGTTTTATGGCGCAATGAACTGGTTCCGTTTGCTTAAGTTTAAAGCATTTTCTACCTTTGGAACTATTTCTTTATTATTCTATGCTATGAATTATTTTCTTGCATTAACAGGACTTGTATTTTTTATTATAACTTATCTTGGTACTTATTATATGCTTTCTCATCCTTTAATGACTTTTATGATTGTGTCTCGTTATCATAATATTTTAATGTTTTCTGCTTATTTAGGGTTTTTGTTATTTTTGACAGGTATAAGTTTACCAATTATTGTTTTGTGGAAGAAATATAGACACAATGTGTCTATTGTAAAAACCATTTTCTCCCAATATTTAGGTGGATTGATAGGGATGATTATAGGTCCTTATAAAATGCTTTTTCTGAATCGTTTAATATGGGGATGGTTTAAGAAAAGCGATCTTGTCTGGGCATCTCAAAATCGAGTAGCGCGTGTTCTTTCTTGGGAAGAGAGTTTTAAGTTTTCATGGCCCATATCGGTTTTTGGACTAGGGTGTGCCTACTTCTTTTTATTTTATATTATGCCTTTGATGCCAGGTATTTATAAGTTGACAGGAGTAGATTTGATTCCTTTTTTCTTATTTGTGTGTGTTCCTATTCTTGGACTTATATTTGCTCCCGTTGTTATACGTTTTATGAGCCGTTCTTTTCCGTTAATGGAAAAAATGGGGTGGTTTAAACATCAATTTGAGGGGGAAAATGAATACCCCGTTGTACGTGAAACACGCAACATGACGGGTTGGTTTGAAAAACAAATCCCAGAGGAATGGGGGTTTGAACAAGCTTTATCAGACCCATATTTTGCTCTTCGTCATTTAGCCCAATGTCCCTCACGCCCACAAAAATACGCCTTTTGGAAAAACAAACTCGCTGGGCGAAATATTCAAGACCTTACCCGTTTAGAAAAACTCGTGGTGTTCCGCTGCAGGGAACTCTGGGAAATGTTTATGACAAAAAACCTCATTGATAAACATTGATAAAAAAGCGATATAAAACAAGTCAAAAGAGTGTAACTCTGATAATATAGCCCAAATTTTATAACTTCTATAAAGGAATCCGCTCTCGCTTTTCCTGTGGTGTCCTGTGGTGATGGAGTAAAAACTTCCTCAGTTTTTCTCTATGAAATCTTTGTAAAAAAAAAGATGCCACGAAGTTACACTATGTCAAAGAGAGGGCAGAGCCGAAAAACAATGACCGATAAACACCAAGTCCAAAAACACCATAAAAAACAAAATTCTTGCCAACGCCCGCGCACTGCGGCACGGGTGGCGGCTGTGCAAGCGCTTTTTCAAATTGAGCAAAATAACGATGATGAAGAGCGCGTGATTCAACAATTTTTGGAGTATCGTCTTGGGGACACAGACCCTCACAACGCTCTTTACGAAGAGGGGCATGTGTTCGGTGCCGATAAAGCCCTTTTTCAAAACATCGTGCGCCAAGCCACGCACAACAAAGAGGATTTTTTGAAAGAAATAAGGCGGTCATTACCCAAAACATGGTCGCTCGAACGCATTGACCCTGTTTTACGGGCGATTTTTCTCGCTGCTCGGGGAGAATGGGGTTTTGTCGCGGTCCCTGTGTTAATTAACGAATATGTGGATATTGCGCATGGCTTTTTTTCAGGGACTGAACCGCAATTAGTCAACGGCTTGCTTGATGCTCTTTTCAACAGTTTGAGTCGACAAAATCAATCTAAACCGATGATAAACGGTACCAGAGAACCCCAAAAAACACCCTTAAAAACAACGGAATAAATCCGTGCCTTACCATTTACGCTCTCAAGAATTTTCATTTATACAGCGTTATTTTTCGGCTTTGGCAGGACCTGCCGCGTTAGGGCTTTGTGATGATGCGGCGGTTTTTACACCTCCAGAGGGGCGGGAACTTGTTATGACGTCAGATGGTATGGTGGAAAACGTACATTTTTTTTCTGACGACCCGCCAGAAACAATAGGGCGTAAGCTCTTACGTTGTAATTTGTCAGATTTAGCGGCTATGGGGAGCAAGCCTGAGGGGTGGTTGCTGACTTTTGCCCGCCCGCCTCATATTACAGATACATGGGTTGCGCGTTTTACGCAAGGTATCGCCGCCGATCAGGCAGAATTTCAGATCTCCCTTATGGGGGGCGATACGATTTCAACGTCAGGTCCGCTTGTGTTATCACTGACAATGCTGGGATCTGTACCACGCGGGCAAGCCATACGCCGCCAAGGGGCTAAAAAGGGAGACGGTATTTGGGTTACAGGTACAATTGGTGACGCTGCCCTTGGGTTAAAAGCTCGAAAAGGTGAGATAGAGGATCCATCGGGCTATTTGGTTGAGCGGTATCGTGTGCCTTTCCCCCGTGTCGGCTTGCCTCTTTTTGGGCTTGCCTCTGCTGCGCTTGATATTTCTGACGGGTTGGTGCAAGATTGCGCCCATTTAGCACATGAAAACGGCTTACACGCTCTGTTAGAAGCAGACGCGATCCCTCTTTCCCAAGCGGCTAAAAACGCAGGGGAACAAGGGTTCAAAACTTGTCTTACAGGCGGCGATGATTATGAAATTTTAATGACAATTCCGCCAGAACAAGAAAAAACGTTACTTGAAAACCCTTTACAACAAAACATCGCAACCCAAATAGCACACCTCACCACGCCTCACGGCATTGTGCCGATTACCCGTATCGGTGTTTTGACGGAAGGACAACCCGCCGTTACCGTACGCGATAAGCACGGCGTGCCAATAGTTTTTCCAACAATGGGGTGGAGTCATCTCTAAGAAACAAGCTTTTGGGGACAAACTTTTTAGCGGGACGTGGCGTGGGTCATAGTTTTTTACGTTATAGTTTTTTTTACAGGCTTTTAATATCTGTGATAGCGTAACGTTGTTTGAGTGTGAGGAGAGCGTTTGTTTTGATGACGTCGTTTTCAAAGCAATGATCTCGAAAGACAACGCGGATGATGTCTGGTGAGAGCGTTTCTTTGAGTT
>JAFVHT010000025.1 GCA_017474285.1 Acetobacter sp. | reverse complement strand
CTTGAACAGAGAGATTACCTGCTGAGGTTTTTGTGGTTAAATCCTTATGCAGCACACTGTTAAAGCTGGAAAGCGTTGCAGTTCCCCCTTGAAGGCTTGTAACATAGGTAAGGGTATTACCGCTGATGTTTAAGCCGTCTGCTGTCCCACCAGAAAGCAAGTTCATACACGCCTGATAAGAACAGATATTCAATAAGATATTTGTACTCTTTTTATGTTTTGAACAGTGTTTTATCCTGAGTTCTTCTCTTTTCCCTTTTTGTTTAAGCGGTTTTGGAGTAAGAGAGTCCGCATACCCGTTTTGTGAGTTTGTTGCGTAAGAATGGGTTATCGACGCCGATTGTAGTGTTGCGCGAGAGGTAACGGCTGTAGGTGTGGCGGCTGTTTTAGGGAGTGGTGCAGATGATTGTGTGAGGGTGGGTGCTCCTGTTGAGCTTTTAGCGCGGGTGCGAGCGGTTGTTCGTCGTTCTAACGCGCATGATCGTTTACTGCTGTCCTATGGGTTTGGAGGTGATGTTGTTCTAAAGCCTCTCTCTTGACGTTTCTGTGTTTTTTAGGGAGGCTTTTTGTGGTCTTTTGGCGGTATTTTTCAGAGTATTTGCGAGATTTTTGCGAAAAAAAGCGCATTTTTTCTTTTTTTGCCTTTCTAGCCAATGAGGGCGTGTTTTCCGATTCTTTTTTGAGAGTTTTTTAGAGCGATTCGCTTATCGCTTCTTATCCGTAGAAACAGAAAGGGCGCAGAAAACTACGCTTTTTTTGTTACTTCAGATTACCCGGCGTGAGCGTGCAGTTATTGGACACGCCCCAGACCGCCTAAACCACCGAGAGGCACAAGAGGCAGAGGGCGAAGTTGTTAAATAAAAAAAGTGTATCGTCTGTGCGACGAGACACTCCCCTAATACTATTGGTCTTAACACCAAATACAAGGGTAATAAATTACAGCATTACCGCTGAGTCTGATGCTGCTGGCTCTGCTGATGTTGCTGCTGCTGATTTGTCATCGCAAATCTCCTTATTATAACGTTATAGTTGTAAAAGTAACTTCCAAAAAGGGGTTACTCTTAAAAAGATTTTACCCAAAAATCGAGAGTAAAAAAAGTAAAATTTCTTTACTTTTACCCTTCCCCATATGATATTCCAACGAACTACTGTAACAAAAAAAACGACTGATTTCTCTCTATTTTTTTAAGTTACATCATTGTTATAAGATATCTTTTGAGGGGTCTGAATGGGCTTACTCCTGCTGGAGATTTTTGCTCCTAATACACCGCGTGGGAAATGTCCTCTTTCAAAAGACTTTCTTAACAAACCTTCATCAAGATCAAAGGTTGTTACTAATTCATTTATACTCAATTCTATAGATTGAGGCATCTTGATAGGCATCTTTTGTTGACTCCTTATTCTCGAATTAGTTGACAACAACCCATTATATCACTCTCAAACCAAACAAAACTAGAAAAATAGATTGGCTGGGGGACCTGGATTCGAACCAGGGCTGACCGGGTCAGAGCCGGTAGTTCTACCGCTAAACTATCCCCCAAAACAGCCTTATTTTCGCTCTTGCTAAAGCAGTGGCAAAAATAGGACAGACATTCGACCTCTCACGTTATGCCTTGCTGATCTATTAAGTCAATAGATCAAACAGGTTTGAACAGAAGTATATCGTCGTTTAAAATTTTGTCGTCAACAAGCAGTAAAATAATTTTCCACCTCTCTTTGTATAATACACTCTATAACCAGGACCGTAATCAATTCTCAGTTCAGAGATGCCGCCACCAAGATGCTTAAAATCGCCAAAATAACCGTCTTCTAGTCTATCTAATCGTCTAGAAATACGACCATAAGCCTCATTACGTAACTTTTGAAACCACTTTGAAAATATTGTCGTCTTCTCTATCGTGTATTTCGTCATGAGATTTAATCATATTTATTGTAATCGTCAGCAGCGGAGAGGAGTAATTTTTGTAAAGCCTTTACCTCGTTAATGTTAATTTCGAGAGAGGCTTCTTCATCTGGAACATTAGCACCAACATCATCAGGCATATTCATCTCTGTTAAAGGTGGCACCTATAACACCGGGCACAACTATGGCCCAAGTCCTCGGGCTCGCTCCCGCTGGTGCTGCTACAGCAGGTGCCAACGATACCTCTAACGTCTTCATCACCAACGGCACAATGAATTTTTCTACCTTCGGTGGATCATCAACGGACGAAAGCACCGGCTACCAAAACATGATTAAGCTTTTAACATGCTCTTTTCTTAACTCATGTTATGAGAAAATTGTTTAAGATCCGTCACTATTTGGTTTAGCGTGTCTGTCCAATCAAGAGGTGTTTTTTGTTGATAAATATGAACGCTGTCGTACCATGGCGAGTCGCTCCGCCCTGCAAGCCAACGCCAACAATGATCATAACGTGATAATATCCATGTTGGTTTTCCCAATGCCGCAGCAACATGTGCTGTTGAGGTGTCTACCGATATGACCAAATCAAGTAAACTAATCAACGCTGCCGTATCGGCAAAATCCTCAAGCAAAGCTGTATGGTTCATAAGGCGCATACCACGCGGTGGTGTGTTGGCTTGCTCGGCGCGTTCCCCTATTTGCAAACTATAAAAAAGCGCTTTTGGCACAGCCTCTGCCAAAGGCGCAAAGGTTTGTAAATCGGTTGAGCGACGCTGATCCGCAAAAGCTGCGACTCGTACTTCTGGATGCGGGGCACCCGCCCAAACAAGACCGATTCGCAATGGATGTTTTTTAGAGTTTTTCTGAAGTTTTAACGGTAAATCTTTACGCAAAATAGCGTCCCAACGGGCGACATTTTTAGGGTCTACGCGTAAATATCCCGCAGGAAAAGGAATGGTTTGCAGTGTTGTACCCAACGCATAAGGTAAACTCAACGCAAAACATTGGAGATCATGGTCGGGAATCGGTTCATCTTCAGTAACAAAAACTTGATCAGGAAAAGAATATTGAAATAAGCGCAAAAGTTGCGGCCGTATACGCGTTATAACACGCCCCCCGCGGGCACAAACAAAAGGAAGGAATCGTATAAACTGAAGCATGTCCCCAAAACCGCCTTCAGTTTGAAGAAGCAACGTACGCCCTACAAACGATTCGCCTTGCCAAACAGGGGCATTTGTATGTTTACGGCGCGTTGATAAAGTATTCCACCGCCACTCATATTCCTTAAATCCCTCTCGATATTTGCCCTGTATCAGCAAAGAAAGGGCATAATTGGAATGCATCAAAGGGTCATTAGGGGTCAGTTCTATTGCCGCTTGATGAAATTTTTGCGCCAAATCGTGCTGTCCCCGATAGTCCAACGCACACCCAAGATTATCTATTGCAATAGCATGATCTGGTTTGAGCGTGAGACAACGACGATAAGCCTCTATGGCCTCATCATATTTTTGGAGTCGGGAAAACGCATTGCCGAGATTACACCAAGCCCCCGGCATTTCTGGATCAAGAGTCGTTGCCCGTAAAGCTAATGTATAGGCACGATCAAAATCACCTAATGTTGAAAGCAACCCGCTATAATTGCTCATAAGACGAGGGTTTTCAGGATCTTGTGAAAGTTCATTTTCATAAGCCCTTGCAGCTTCCTCAAGATGACCCGCTTTAAGAAGTTCATCAGCCGTGACAGGCGTCATACGCATTAAAGGTTGGGATTGTAAAGACTCTTGACTCATGACCTTCCTCGTAAAATCTCTTTCCTAATGCCAAAGAGATTCGTTCAAATTTTCACAAACGAATCGAAGCGTATATTTAATCAATATTATTTAACACCTTCTCATTTTAAGAAAGAAAGACACCGTTATGACAAGCTTTCAAGGTGGGGCCTTCAAGGTTCAAAGGGGAGGGACTGCAACGTTTTTTAGCTTTAACAGTGTGCTGCATAAGGATTTAACCACAAAAACCTCAGCAGGTAATCTCTCTGTTCAAGGTGGCACCTATACACAGGGCACAACTATGGCCCAAGTCCTTGGGCTCGCTCCCTCTGGTGTTGCTGCAGGTTCT
>JAFVHT010000024.1 GCA_017474285.1 Acetobacter sp. | reverse complement strand
TATACCGAAGAACTTAAAAATACACTGGAAAAAACAGCAAGTTTTGATGCCGCTATTGCTGATCCATGGTTTGCCCTAAGGCATATGGTCAGTATTCCTTACAAACCTAAAAAATACGCGTTTTGGAAAGAAAAACTTCAATACAAAAACATAAAAGAACTGACCCGGTTAGAAAAACTCGTTGTGTTGCGGTGTCGAGAATTATGGGAAATGTTCTTCCTAAAAGAATATGCCCGTAAAAAAAACAAAATAATTAAAACAACAAAATAATAAATAGAAATACAAACAAAAACAATCAACCTAAAAAATTAACCCTTTTCAGAGGCTTTTAGGAGGACTTTTAAGGGGAATTCTGTAAGTGTTTTCTTTTGTTGTGAGGTGAGTCGGTTTTTTAGTATCTGTGTGTTCTTTCCATCCACCGCCTAAACTTCGGTAAATGGTTACAAGATTTTGGTATTTTGCAACAGAAACTTGTGTTTGCTTTTGTTGAGCTTGTAAGTAATAGCGTTGCGCCTCTAATGTGTTGAGATAGGAATCGGTTCCAGCATCAAAACGTAATTTGGCAAGGCGGTACGCCTCAGCAGCAGAGTTTGTTAATGTGTCTACTTGGCGTTTTTCGTTCAAATAGGCTTTGCGTGCGGCTAAAGCATCGGCAACTTCTCTAAAGGCTGTTTGTACAGTTTTCTCATAATTTGCAATTTTACTATCACGCTGCGCTTTGGAGGCGATCAAGTTTCCCTTATTTTGTCCCCATGTCCAGAGAGGAATTTCAAGAGAGGGGTTAAAACCCCATGTGGTCGCAGCGCTCGTAAAAAGTCTATGAAAGGCAAGGCTGGTAAGACCATTGGTTGCTGTAAGGGTAATGCGTGGGAAAAAGGCAGCTCGTGCGGCGCCAATATTTGCCTGTGCGGCAAGGAGGGCGTGTTCAGCGCTTATAATATCAGGTCTATTTTCGAGCAAGTCAGAGGGGAGACCTGCTGGAATATCGGCAAGAAGTGTTTGTTTCCCTAAAGGATTAGGCGGCGGTAAATGAGAGGGAATAGGAGCACCGATTAACAAAGTGAGAAGATTTTTATCTTGCTCAACTTTTCGCGTGGCTTCAGAGAGAAGCGTTGCACTTTGTTCAACTTGGGTTTCAGCCTGGCGCACGGTGAGCATATTAGCTTCCCCATTGCGGAACTTGTTTTCTATTAGGCGTAAATTCTCTTTTTGATTGGCAAGGCTTTGTGTGGCTAGTGTCAGTAAGTTTTTGTCTCCTAGCCAAGTAATATAGGCAATAGCAACTTGTGAAATCACACTAATCAGCAAGCTACGAACATTAGAGACTTGCGAAAAAGCATTTTCAGAGGCTTGGCGTGTTAAAGAGCGGATACGCCCAAAAAGGTCAATTTCATAGGAAGAAAATCCAATACCGCCTTGATAAAAATGGAAAGCCGTTGGGTGTTCACGCATATCAAGGCCAGGAGCAAAACTTAACCCCGCAGCTTTAGAAGGCATCATATACATCACGCGACTTGTGGCAGAAATGCTCGGAAATAATCTAGCATGTTGCACGTCATACTGTCCTTGTGCTTCTGCAATACTGGCGGCGGCTGTACGTAAATCGCGATTTTCTCGAATAGCAATAGCAATAAGGGCACGGAGGCGGGGGTCAATAAAAAAATCTTTCCAACCGATCTCTGAAGCGATTGTTTTTGTAGAAATGTTATCTGTTTTTTCGTAAGTAGGCCATGTTTTGGCTAAAGGCGGGTGTGGGCGGTGGTAACGAGGAATCATGGTGCAAGCTGAAAGTATTTGCGTTGTTACTACGCTCAGCGCACTGAAAAAGAGAATACGTCGATGAGAAGATAATCGGTTAGGGAAAGGGCGGTTAGGGAATGGAAAACGCATTGTTTTATCCCTTCCCATGAGAGGGGAGAGATGAGGTTAAAGAAGAACGTTCATTGTGGCGTTTTATTTTGAAAAGGCGTAATACGAGTGTAAAAAATACAGGTACAAAATAGACAGCAAGTAAAGTTGCTGTAAGCATACCACCTACAACAGCTGTACCAATCGCTTGCCGTGCCGCAGAACCTGCGCCACTTGCAATAGAAAGGGGGAAGACACCCACAACAAAGGCGATAGAGGTCATCAGGATGGGTCTTAAGCGTTCACGGGAAGCCGTGAGTACAGCGTCTTCTAAAGAATGTCCTTGTTCAAAGCCTGCTTTAGCAAATTCTACGATAAGAATAGCGTTTTTAACGGCAAGCCCCACTGTTGTAAGAAGCCCGACTTGAAAATAGACATCATTATTTTTACCACACCAAAGTGTCGCTGCAATAGCGCCAAGAACACCTAAGGGCACAACAAGCATAACAGAGAGTGGAATAACCCAACTTTCATAGAGTGCGGCAAGACATAGAAAGATCGTTATGCCTGCAAGTGTGTAAAGCATACCAGTAGAGGAGCCAGAAGCAATTTCTTCAAACGATAATCCTGTCCATTCATAGCTAATACCGGGCGGTAATTTTTTGAGGATTTTTTTAATGGCTCTAATAGATTCTCCCGAACTATGTCCTGTGGAGGGTTGTCCAAGAATTTCGTAAGAGTGATAGCCATTATAATTTTCAATTTTTTGCGCACCACTAATCCATTCACCATTGATGAAAGCATTAAGGGGAGCCATGTTTCCTGAAGCGGTACGAACATACCATTGATCAAGATCTTGTGGGAGCATACGTGCATTAGGTATGCCCTGAACGTAAACTTGTTTAACACGACCATTGTACGTGAATTGGTTGACGTAAATGGAACCTAAAGCCCCTTCAAGAGTGGTGTTAATGTCGTCTATCGTAATACCGAGGGCTTGTGCTTTGGCACGGTCTATATCAAGGCGATACTGGGCGGCGTCTTCCATACCATTAGGACGAACCGCCATAAGGTGCGGGTCATGTGCGGCCATTTTTAAGACCATATTACGGGCTTCTAACAATTTTTGTCGCCCGACATGACCACGATCTTCAAGTTCTAGATCAAAGCCTGTTGCGTTACCAAGTTCAAGAACGGCGGGAGGGTTAATTGCAAAAATTTTTGCACGTGGATCAAACCAAAAATGCTGCATAATACGTAAAGCAATAGCTGCCGAGCTTTGTGAGGCTTTTGGACGGAATTTCCAATCTTTTAAACGGACGAAAAAGGCACCAGCGCTTTGTCCTTGTCCAGCAAAATTAAAGCCATTAACAGAGAAAACAGACTCAACAAAAGCGCCCTCCGTTTTGAGGATATAATCTGTAATTTCACGATTGAGTTTAGTTGTTTGCTCCATAGGGGTGTTGGGGGGCATGGTAATTTGCCCGAAAATCAATCCCTGATCTTCATCAGGGAGAAAGCCTGCAGGCAAGCGCCAGAATAATAAAACAGTCAAACACGTAATACCGGCAAATGCCACGAGAGAGAGAAGTAAGCGATGGGTAAGAAAGGTTACTCCGCATAAGTATTTTTTTGTAATACTGTCAAAATGGCGGTTGAACCACTCTGCAAGTTTTTCTGTAAATCCCGTCTTTTTTTGATGATTTTCTTGTTTGAGGAGGGTTGCGCAAAGGGCGGGAGAGAGCGTTAAAGCCACAAAAAGTGAAAGCCACATTGCTGAGGTGATTGTAATAGAGAATTGTCTGTAAATAACACCGACAGAGCCCGTAAAAGCTGCCATAGGAAGAAAAACAGCAGAGAGTACCAAAACAATACCCACCAAGGCGCCAGAAATTTCGTCCATAGAAAGACGCGCGGCATCAGCGGGGGAAAGTTTTTTTTCGGTCATGATACGTTCAACATTTTCAACAACCACAATAGCATCATCAACCAAAAGACCAACGGCAAGGACCATAGCCAGCATAGTGAGGGTGTTAATTGAGTAGCCGAGAAAGTTTAATATGCCAAATGTTCCAAGTAATACGACGGGAACGGCAATACTTGGAATGAGTGTCGCCCTAAAATTTTGTAGGAAAATGAGAATAACAAGAAAAACTAATGCAATGGCTTCAAGCAGCGTGATAACGACATCTTCAATTGATAAAGTAATAAAAGGTTCTGTATCAAGTGGGTAAACTGTTTTTAAGCCAGGAGGGTAAAAGCGCTCAAGTTCGTGGATTTTATGGCGTATGGCTGTCTCTGTTGAGAGTTGGTTAGCCCCTGGGGCGAGTTTTAACGCCATACCAGCGGCAGGTTTATTATTGTAAAAAGAAGTTGTATTATAACTTTGCGGACCGAGTTCAACTTTGCCAACATCTTGGATTCGCACTTGAGATCCATTTGGTTGAACGCGTAAAAGAATGTTTTCAAATTCTTTTGGGCTTGTTAGGCGGGTTGGGCCGATAATTGTAGCGTCAAGATGAATACCTTTTTGTGCAGGAAGACCACCAAGCTCTCCTGAAGAAATCTGAATGTTTTGAGCTTGAATAGCCGAAACAACATCTTTGATAGTAATGCCATAGTGAAATAATTTATGGGGGTTAAGCCATATACGCATCGCATATTCCGACCCAAAGAGCGTGTGGTCACCAACCCCTGTAATACGGCTGAGAGGGTCAGAAACATTAGAAGCGACATATTCTGCAATATCACTCCCAGACATACTCCCATCTGTAGAAATAAACCCGAGGACAAGCATAAAGTTTTTAACAGCTTTAGTAACACTAATGCCTTGGGCGGTAACTTCGGTGGGTAATTTGGGTTGAGTGAGTTGTAATTTGTTTTGTACTTGTACTTGGGCAATATCAATATTTGTTCCTTGTGAAAAGGTAAGGTCTATTTCCATTTGCCCTGAGGCATAAGATTGTGCAGAAATATATTCAAGATGATCTAATCCATACATTTGTTGTAAAATAGGGCGTACAACTGTATCGTTGACTGTGTCGGCAGAGGCCCCGGGGTAGGTGACACTAATGGCAATAATGGGCGGTGCAATACTTGGGTATTGTGCAATAGGGAGCCTAAAAATAGACAATCCCCCTACTAACATAATGAGGAGACTCACCACCCACGCAAAAATAGGTCGGTTAATAAAAAAACGCGAAAGCAGCATAAGAAATTATTGTTTATTTTGAGGAGATGGCATGGTATGAAAGGGCGGGTGTTGAGGTGTGATGTTATGAGGAGAGACTTTAACCCCAGGGGAAATTTTTTGTATGCCGTGAATGACGATGCGCTCACCAAATTTTAAGCCATCGGTTACAAGCCAATGGTTATTGATAATCTGCCCGACCTGAATTTTACGGAGGGCTACAGTATTATTAGGGAGAACAACCCACACTTGTGGATCACCATGAGTATTGCGACTAACAGCTTCTAAAGGAACAAGCATGGCTTGAGGAATAGTTCCTTCATCAAGCTGTGCATGAACATACATACCGGGGAGCAGTGTTTTTTGCGGGTTTGGCATGATAGCACGGACAACCACAGTAGAAGTAGAGGTATTAACGTTGACTTCTGAAAGAGCTAATGCACCTGTTTCCTTATAATGAGCACCGTCGTCCATGGTAAGTGTTACGGGTACTTTGCCATCAGGTCTAGGATGGATACGACCGCTCGCAACTTCTCTTCGTAAACGGAATAAAGTTACTATAGGCATATTAACATCAACATAAATGGGGTCTAAGCGCGTAATAACGGCAAGATCATTATTTTGGTTGGCTGTAACGAGCGACCCTACAGTGACTAACGTGCGACCAATACGGCCAGAAATAGGGGCTGGAACACGGGTATAGGTAAGGTCAACCTCAGCTTTTTTGATTTGTCCTTTAGCGCTTAAAATTTTTCCTTGATCTTGTTTTTCTGTAGCGATGGCATCGTCTAGATCTTGTTTGCTAATGGCGTGGTCTTGTATGAGTGTCCGGTAACGGATAACTTTAGCATGGGCTGTTCTTTCTAGGGCTTTGGCTTGGAGTAACTGCCCTTCGGCTGATTGGTAAGCCGCTTGATAACGCGATGGATCAATTTGGTAGAGCTGTTGCCCTGCCTTAACGTCTGAACCTTCAATAAAAAAACGTTTTTGAATAATACCCGTTACTTGGGGGCGTATATGGGCGATTTCAATAGCATTCGTCCGTCCGGGAAGTTGGGTGTGAATGTCTACCATTTGTGGTTGTAATGTAAAAACATCTACCGGTTGGAGCGGCATATGTGAAGGGGGAGGCTTACGCTTACATCCTCCAAGAATAAGAAGGATCGTCATTGAGAGTAAAGCTGTGTAAAAAGACATAGAGAAAAGAGTTACCATCACTATCAATAAAATTTTGAATCTGTGTGACGGTGTACCCAAGCAGACATCAATAAACCAAAACCTAACATAACCGTTAGAAGAGACGAACCTCCATAAGAAACAAGAGGCAAAGGCACACCCCCGACAGGTATCATTCCCATTATCATAGATAAATTAACGAGGCAATAAAAAAAAAAGTTCATGCTAATACCGAGAGCTAATAGCCGACTAAATTGATTACGGCAAAATATTGCCATGAGCATACCGCCCAAGATAATGAGGAGTAACAAACCCATAATGGTAATAGCACCCACAAAACCCCATTCTTCGGCAATCATAGTAAAAATAAAATCAGTTTGTTTTTCTGGGAGAAAATTAAGTTGTGCTTGTGAACCGTTCATATATCCTTGTCCCCACATACCGCCTGATCCTAGGGCTATTTTAGATTGCATAATATTATAACCCGCCCCGAGAGGGTCATTTTTAGGGTGGAGAAAGGTTTCTATCCGTGCGCGTTGGTAATCATGTAAATGTGTGTAAGCAAACTGAACGAGGAGAGGCGTAGGCAGGAGTAATAAAGCGATCAGCCATAGACGCATACCGGCGGCAAAAAAAAGAGAGGCTCCAATGCCACCAATGATAACGGCTGTGCCGAGATTAGGTTCTTTAAGAACAAGGAGTACGGGAAGTAGCACCATAATCGCTGGGGGAATAAGCCAAAGCGGGTTGCCTATTTGTTTGTAATTGATACGGGAAAACCACGTGGACAAAGCGAGTACAAGCGCAATTTTAGCAAATTCTGAGGGTTGAACTTGTATCCCTCCTACAATGAGCCAACGTTCAGCACCTTTACCAACGTGTCCTTTTACGAGGACTGCAACGAGCAGTATAATAGAAAGAATATATAAAGGAGCAGCGGCAGCCGTAATCACACGTTGGGGGAGGAGGGCAACGGTAATCATAATAACGATCCCTACCGTAAAACGAATGGCTTGGGGGGTAGCAAAACGGGAAGATATTCCCCCTGCTGCAGAATAAAGGGTAATGTATCCTGTACCCGCCAATAAGAAAATAAGAATGACGTAAAGCCAATTGATACGCCATAACTTCGTAAAAAAATGGGATTTGGGTTTGGTAAGGAAAAGACGCTTATAAAACTTAAACGAGTTATTCAACGAATTTTACCATATCATCATATTTTAATCGGGCTACGTAAAATCGTATCATACATAATATTACGTGCTAAAGGAGCAGCAGATTCAGCACCTGCATTACCATGTTCGACCACAACAGATACGGCATAAAGTGGATCATTATAGGGAGCAAAACAGATAAACAATGCGTGGGGGCGGTATTCCCATGGGAGATTTGCAGAATTAAAATGACCACTTTCACGCAATGCTCGAGAAACACGGCGCACTTGGGCTGAACCTGTTTTTCCTGCTAAAGTAATATTCGGTAAATTTAGCCTTGCTTTAGGGGCTGTGCCATGGGGTTCATTGACAACAGCGTACATACCTTCCCGTAAGGCTTTAAGAAAAGGTTGGGGCATATTCAGTGTATCCCAGTAATCGTTTTGTATAGAGGGTGTTTGTACAGCGTTGATAGAACGAATAAGTCTCGGTTCAATAGCACGTCCTGTTGCAATACGGGCTGTATAAGTGGCAAGTTGTAGTGGAGTCACTTGCACAAAGCCCTGTCCAATACCACTGACGATGGTATCACCAAGATTCCAATGACGGTGGTGAGCACGTAGCCAGGCAGGTGTTGGAATAAGTCCTATTCTTGTGTGAGGTAGTTCAATACCAAGGGGAACACCAAGACCAAAACGACGGGCTGTCTGCGCAATGCGATTCATACCAATGCGGCGAGCGACTTCGTAAAAATAAACATCGCAGGAATATTTTAGGGCTAAATGGAGATCGACAGAGCCATGCCCTGTGCGTGACCAACAATGAAAACGCGTCCCACCAATATCAATATGACCAGAACAAAAAACTCTATCTGTTGTCGAAAAAATTCTAGATTCCAAGGCAGCCATAGCAACGGCAGGCTTAAAAGTGGACCCGGGCGGATACACCCCCGAAACGGCTTTATTAACAAGGGGGGTGTGTTGATCATTCATCCACGCAATCCATTGTTCATGGCTTACGCCGCTATCAAATAATGAAGGATCAAAAGAGGGAGTACTCACCATCGCGAGTACCTCGCCATTACGACAATCTAATACAACAGCCGAAGTTGTCTGTTGTCCAATGTGGTTAATAACTTTTTGTTGAAGATCGCGGTCAATTGTGAGGCAGACTTTCTTGCCACGGGTACCTTCTACATGGTTGAGTTCTGAAATAATACGCCCTACAGCGTTGACTTCCATTTCAACAGAGCCAGAAGTACCACGGAGTTGTTCGTCTTGACTTTGTTCAATCCCTGAACGACCAACCCTTATACCCGGCAAAGCAAGTAAAGGAGAACGGGCAATATCTTTACCATTCGGTGGTGCAACATAGCCAACAATATGGGAAAGTGAAGCTCCTTCTGGGTAAAGGCGGTGTGTGCCAACATCAATGAGAACACCCGGAAGATAGGGGGTGTTTAATTCGATACGCGCCATTTCATCCCATGTTAGACAATCACGTAACATAATGGGGATAAAACGGCGCTTATAGCGCATTTCTCGGTTAATACGATTGAGGTCACGCTCATCAAGTGGCACTCTCGAAGAGAAACGTTCAATGGTTGCTGTGACGTCAGTCGTCTCTTCAGGAATGAGCAGGGCGTGCCAATTTTCTTTATTATCCGCGAGAACAAAACCATACCGATCAACAATAAGCCCGCGTGTAGGGGTTAATAGCCGTTTGCGAATATAATTGTTTGCCGCTAGGCGGGCATAATGTTTACCATCATCGATTTGAAGACGGTATAGCTGACGCCCTAATGCCCCTAAAGCTGCGACTTGTAAAGCCATAAAGAACAATGCCCTACGTGTAAAAACACGCCGTGTAGGATCTTTTTGAGGGTGTGTAAACATAAAGGAACAGCCTTTGCTGTCTGCTGTTTGTTCGGCTATAAGTACATTATAAAAAGATAAGGCATTTAATCAAGTGTTATTGTAGTTTCCTTTTGTCGAGAAAATAGAGGATCCGAGAACAAACCATAGAAAATAACGGGTAAATTCCTATACAGAGACAGGCTTCAAAAAGAGCAGGGAGAGGGTTAAAAAAGTAGAACCGAAAGAGACATGTTAAAAACCATTGTAGAAGGGCTGTTGATAGTCCGATTAAGCTAAGCATACCCCATACAATAAAAAAATGAACCCGCATCAAATAAAAACGACAATACTCTATTACTCCATAGATCAAAAGAAGGGTGAATGTATGGATACCAAAAGGAGCAGATTCAGTAAGATCCATAAAGAGCCCGATAAAAAAAACATTAACAACGGGCATGCCAGAAGGGCGCCATAGAGACCAAAAAAAGACCGTATTGATAATAATAGCCAATAAAAGTTCCGTTGAACCGGGGATAGGTAACGGAGAAGAAAGAAAAATGATGGTTAAAAAAGCAAAAAGAGTTGGCAATATATGGCGTGCTATTTTGTCGAGACGCTGCCAAAATGTTGTCGGTAAATCGGTGTCTGATGTTAAATCACGAAGAAAAGGAGAGGGCATATGAGTGCTCACCCTTCCTGTTGTCGGAGAAAAAAATTCTTAAAAGGTATTGTCAGTGATTGGCGTGGTTTTATAAAAGGCGTGTGTTCTAATATTTTTTGTCCTAGCGCCTTAGGGGGGGTGAGGTCAGATTGATGAAAGTCAAAAACATGTAAAATTGTCAGGTGTTCAAGATGGGCAAAGGGGTAAATGCTGGGTTGGTCCGGGTGTTGGTAATATACAGTACCAATAGGAATGCCTGTTGGAAAAGAATTATCCTGGCTTAATGTTACAACACGTTCTCCTTCAATCGGATGAACATTTTGCGGGTAGTAAAGAAGACTAGGTAAGTTCGTATTATTTCCAACCATAATTGCTGGGGCGTGGCTTGTCTCTAGTTCAACAGGAATACGGCTTGATGAATCTGTAATCAATAAAACGCGTGCGGTATGGGTGCCGACTTCAATAACGCGTCCAACAAGCCCATCTGGTGTAAGCGCAAGGTCATTGAGGTGAATGTTATTGCCTGTGCCACGCATCAATAAAACGGCACGGGTATAAATATCGCTACTATCGGCTATAACACGGCTTGTTACAAAGCTAGGGCTAGGTTCAGGATTCCAGTGGAGTTCCGTTTTAAGAACGCGATTTTCTTGTGCAAGGGAAACGGCGACGTTATACCATTGGCGTAAATGCATGTTTTCAGCGCGGAGCTGACGGTTTTCATCTGTGAGGCGATGGACTTGCTGAAAATTAACAAAAAACTTGTTAATATCAGGTTGAATACGAAGGGTTATGTTCCACAACGATACAAGACTACTATCGACAAGCATACGACATTTATGAGTAAACGGTTTATTGACCTGACCAATAATAATGATACCCACAGAAAGAAGTAACAGCGCAAGTAAAATGAGTCTGTTCAAAGATTGTTTCATCTGGACAGAAACTGGAAGCATAGAATGCTAATCCTTTCTGTAAGGGCTTATTATGTGTTTACGGTGATCTATATGCGTTAATAAATGTTCTTTAATACATAGTTGTGAGTATATTGCGGAGATTTTTTATTTCTTCTAGGGCATGACCCGTTCCTAATGCTACGCAGGATAAGGCATTTTCTGCGACAATAACAGGTAAACCCGTAGCGAGGCGTAGCGCATCTGAAAGACGGAATAACAAAGCTCCTCCGCCTGTAAGGACAATTCCTTTATCAACAATATCAGAGGAAAGTTCAGGAGGTGTGTTTTCAAGGGCTGTTTTAACAGCTTCAATGATGCGGCTAACGGGTTCTTGAAGACTTTCGGCAATTTGTGCTTGTGAAACTTGCACTTCACGAGGAATACCATTGATAAGATCGCGCCCTTTAACGTTTTGTATCGGACCTGTATCGTGGTCTTCTGGAATGAGAGCAGAGCCTATTTGGATTTTGAGCCGTTCGGCAGAGCTTTCCCCTATAAGGAGGTTATAGTGACGGCGAATATAGGAGATAATCGATTCATCCATTTTGTCACCCCCGACACGAACAGATCGAGCATAGACAATGCCGCCTAGTGAAATAACGGCAACTTCTGTTGTGCCTCCACCAATATCAACAATCATACTACCTGATGGTTCTGTAACATGGAGCCCCGCACCAATAGCGGCGGCCATAGGTTCCTCAATCAAAAAAACGCGACGCGCGCCAGCACTTTCAGCACTTTCCTGAATAGCACGGCGTTCAACGGCTGTAGAACCAGAGGGAACACATACAATAATTTGAGGGCTGACAAAAGAACGGCGATTGTGAATTTTACGAATAAAATGTTTAATCATTTCTTCGGCAACTTCAAAATCAGCAATAACGCCATCTTTCATGGGACGAATAGCCGTAATATTACTTGGCGTGCGCCCAACCATAAGTTTAGCTTCTTCTCCAACGGCTAAAACTTGTTTTTTCCCTTGAACCTCTGTAATAGCAACAACGGAGGGCTCATTAAGAATAATACCACGCCCTTTCGCATAAACGAGAGTGTTGGCAGTGCCTAAATCAATAGCCATATCAGCCGACATCAAACCAAATAAACGAGTAAACATACAATACTCCTAGAGTGTGAATCACACATGTAATGGATAAAAATAGTCAACCCTCATCGTTCAAAAATACACAAAACGATTGATTAAGATACCCTTATAACAACCTTATAACAAAAAGAAGAACATAAATTTAAGAATTATTGTGTTAAGAGCACTCTGTCAAAAAGACACAGCCGTAGCCTAAACACAAAATGTGTTAAAAATATGTTATTTTTTTTTGGGGGGGGGGGAGAAACGTTCAAAAGTGATAGCCTTTAAGAATGAAGGGCTTCAGGTTTTGTACGTGTGCGTTTGATAAAAAGTTTGTTGAGCGCGTGTATATAAGCGCGTACAGCAGAAACAACAGTATCCGCATCAGCCCCTTGACCATCTACAAATTTGTCTGCTTCCTCTAATCGAACGGTTGTACGGGCTTGGGCATCTGTGCCTTCTGTGACAGCGGCAACCGAAAAAAGTAAAAGCTGTGCCTCATGGGGAAAAGCCTGACGTAAGGCATTAAAAGCGGCATCGACAGGACCATTACCCGTTGCTGTAACTTCAGTCGTGTGTTGATCAATAGAAAGGGTTAACTGAACATGAGAGGGCTGACCGGAAACAGTGTTCACACGCAGACTTACAAAACGAATATGGTCATGATTGCGAACTTCATCATCGACTAAAGCGATAATGTCTTCATCGTAGACAAGTTTTTTATGGTCGGCGAGGTCCTTAAAACGGGTGAAAGCATCATTAAAACGTGTTTCGTCTAATGTATCGTATCCGAGTGTATTGAGTTTATCACGGAAAGCGGCTCTACCTGAATGTTTTCCCATGACTAAAGAGGAGCGTGTCCACCCGACACTTTCAGGCGTCATAATTTCATAGGTAGCAGCGTTTTTCATGACACCATCTTGGTGAATACCACTTTCGTGGGCAAAAGCATTACGCCCTACAATGGCTTTATTGGGTTGTACATCAAAACTCGTAATAGTTGCCAACATACGGGAAACTTTAAGTAACTTTTGTGTATGAATATTCGTTACATAAGGATAACAATCATGGCGGGTGCGCAAAGCCATAACAATTTCTTCAAGGGCGGCATTACCTGCTCGTTCACCGATGCCGTTGATTGTACATTCTACTTGTCGCGCGCCTCCTCGTAAAGAAGCTAACGTATTCGCAACGCCTAAACCAAGATCATTATGGTTATGGGCAGAGAAAATAACACGATCAGCACCCGGCACACGTTCCCGCAACATAGCAAAAATTTGCTCCATATCGTCAGGAGTGGCATAACCGACAGTATCGGGAATGTTAATGGTTGTCGCCCCAGAACGAATAGCAGCCTCTACGCAACGACAGAGAAAATCTTCTTCCGTGCGGGATCCGTCTTCTGCGGACCATTCGACATCGTCTGTAAAATGGCGTGCCGCTGTGTTGCCCGCAGTAATCAGTTCAAGAACCGTGTGAGGCTCCATACGGAGCTTATATTTCATATGGAGTGGAGACGTAGAAATAAACGTGTGAATACGTTTGCGTTCAGCGGGCGCGAGCGCTTCTCCCGCAGCGGTAATATCTTTAGCGCTTCCACTACGAGCAAGACCGCAAATCACAACGCCTTTTGTATGGTGAGCGATCTGAGAAACAGAGTCAAAATCGCCTTTTGAAGCAACAGGGAAACCCGCTTCAATAACATCAACACCAAGAGAGGCGAGGGCTTCAGCCATACGTAATTTTTCCGCAAGATTCATAGAAAACCCGGGCGATTGCTCTCCATCGCGAAGGGTCGTATCAAAAATAATGACGCGGTCGGGGGTTACAGTACCAAAAGAAGGGTGTGTAAAACGAGGTGTGTGATGAGAATGATGAGACATCAAACTATTTCCGATTCTTTGTTAAGGGTGTTTGTTAAGAGTAAGGATAGAATAGGGTAATGTTTATGTTTTTAAGAATTTTTAGTATACTACAAAAAAGGTAAAAAGGCATATCATTCCTTACAACTTCTTTTGTATAAATTTTGTCAACCCGCCTATAACTTTATAGTTGGACCAGAAAAAATCAATCGGGAGAGAATAAAATATAAATAAAATATTAAAAAAGACTAAAACGCCGTTTACTCTATTAAATATAAATAATAGTAAGCGGTGGATAGAGGTTTGACAATTTTTAATAAATTTAGTGATTTTATAAAACAACTTTAAGGAGATGGGTGAGGTTGTACAATAGGCGATATTTTACCACTGAAAAATTTTCTATCAAAAATTGCACCACAAGCGTTATTTAAACCTATAGCTTCTTTAGTATTATTTTCACAAGAAGTTTCTGGAGTTCAGGGTGTGCTGCTAAATATTTTTTAGAACAGGTTTCTTCTGTTGGATCTGGGAGTTTTGGTTGTTTTTTACCACACGCAGAAAGAGAAAAAGTCATAAGGCACATTCTTAAAAAGAGTTATTTTTTAAGTTTATCCTCAAAACTGAAAAAAAGTTGAAAGAACTAAAGAAGAACCTCGTACTAAATCAGGTGTTGCAAAAAGCAACACCTGAAATAAACAAAAAAAGAATAAAGGGAAATAAAAAGGAATATTATTCTAACAATGACATTTTCATTATCACACATATTATCCCAACAAACTTATTCTGCCACGCTTTTTATCCGTCCCTGCTTAATGTTATTGGTGTTGGTATGTGGCACGTTAGGGCTGAACCATGTTGTAGATATAAGGCATGTTTTAGAAGGGGAGGCGCTTGCACAACGAGCGTCAGGCTATGTTCTTTTTTTAGGGATCGTAACTCTATGGTGTAGTTTTGGATTGCCAAGGCAAGTGGTCGGGTTTGTCGCTGGGTTGACTTATGGCATTGCTGTCGGGTTTATTATCATCACAATAGCCTCTACTTTTGGGTATTTAGCAGGGTTTCTATGGGCGCGATGGGGCGGACGTTGTTGGGTGCGCGCGCAGTGTGGAAAACGTTTTGCGTCTTTAGATCGGTTTATAACGGATCAACCTTTTTTAAGTATTCTCACATTACGGTTATTACCTGTTGGATCGGCTTTATTAGTGAATTTTTTAGGAGGCGTTTCGAGCATGCGGGTCATGCCTTTTATAGGGGCAACTGTGCTCGGCGCTTTACCACAAAAACACAATAACGGTACTTTTAGGCGCTGGCGTGCAATTGGGAAGCGCGTGGCGCTATGCTTTAGGCGGCGGGTTATTTGTTGCTTCAAGTATTTTAGGGGCGTGGTTGTGGCGGCGTTCTCGTCTTGTAAAGGCCTTGTCTGCTGACAAAGGTCAATAAAAACCCTTCCTGATTTTTTCCCTCGTTTCCTTTTTACCTGTGTGAGGGAAAGGGAGCGAGGGAGTTAAAGGAATTTACAAGTTTTGAAGTTTTTTAGAGATTTCCTCTTTGCAATTCTACAGTTTTGCCTGTTCCTCTGCGTTATATTGTTCCATTTTTTGTGTATTTTCGTTGATAGCGTGTACATATTGACGAATACCCGTATCAATCATGTTGCCAAGCTGTTGCACAAATTCTTGCACAAGAACGCACACATAGGTCGTAACTTCGTTAAGGGCTGTTTCCATCCCTGATCCGTTATATATGTTTTTCAACATCTCCCCTAAAGCTGGCATATCCAATACAATTTTTTCTCTTTCTACCTCTTTTGTAAAAACAGCCTCGTCAAAAAAGAGATTGGAAAGCCAATTAGCACCTATTTCAATAATATCATCATTGCTTTCTACAGTAATGGTTTCCACAACCGATTGAACCACACCTCCTTCATAGTCACACTCTACTTTGACTTTGGGAGGTTTTGGATAGTTTAACTCTTTATCAAAAACACTAAGCAGTCCCTCAAACTCTTGCAAAATTTCAACATTACGGCACTCGTCTTTCATTTGTTCTAAAAGTCTACGAGAACATTCCGTAAAAGAGCCTTGAATACGATCGGCGGAATTTTCTACAGCACGTTCGACAAGGGCTTGGAGTATGTTCGAAAAGGCTTTAACAAAATCACGCAAATGTTTTGCAACCTCAGGGGTTTTTCTTCCCTCAATACGCCTTCCATTTTCGTAATATTTTCCATAAGCCGTATTTCTTAATGCTTCCACCGCGTCCTTAAACGTCTCTAGTTGGGGAATCTCCATCATTAAATCGGATTCTTCCGGTTCTTCCCCATCCATGAGTGTCAACACATATTGTTGTAAACTCCGATAAGGTTCGTACAGAACATCGTCTTCAATCTTCACAATAGGCGTTAAAAGATTTTCTGCATCAATGTATATCTCAAGTGCTATAAGATGTGGCTTTAATTGATCCAATACATGTTCAGCGGATCCACCCTCCTCCTGTAATATCTCCCGAATAGGCGTTACCATTCCTATGGTCTTTTCAGCAATAGTTTTTAACGCTGTTTTAAGATCATTCAAATATTCTTTAGTTTTTTTTTTGAGAATATCTTCTTTTTTCTCCTGTGCTATTTCTACCCATTTTTTAAGCGTTGGGCTTTGTTCATTTTGGAATCTTTGGATAATTTCGTTATACGTAGAACTTTCTTCCTTTTTACGACCAAGCCGATTAAGAGCAATTCCCTTATAG
>JAFVHT010000023.1 GCA_017474285.1 Acetobacter sp. | reverse complement strand
TCGTAGAAAGATAGAAGAACTTGAGTGCGCGTCTTTTGGTGATGAGTCGCATATTATTTACGTTAATGGATCACGACGTGATAACACGCCTTTAGGGAAGTTGATGCAAGATTTTTTTGAGCCCGATGCGGAGAAAATTCATTACAAAGAATTGGCAAACCGTGTTGATTATTTCAAAGGCAAAGAACAAGGAGTTTCAGCTATGTGTGATTTGATGGAAAATTTTCTCGCTAAAAGAGAAGCAAAAGCCCTCGAAGAGGGACGTATAGAAGGGCGTGTTGAAGAACAGCTGCGGAGTATCAAAATGTTGATGCAAAATCTAGGTATGACAGCGCAAGCGGCTATGGATGCTATTGGTATTGATAAAGCAACGCAATCTCACTACCTGGCACGGTTGTCAGTTTTGTAACGTTCAAAACGACACCTTTTGAGCGTGCCTTTTGTCGTGTAAAAGACATAAAGAACAAGCATCATGAAGACTATTGACCAAATGATAGAGAGCTTATGTCCCGAGGGGTAGAGTATAAGACAATAAAGGAGGTGTTTATTCGATTGCGTGGCACGCCCATCACAGCGATGAACAAGACAAGAACGCCGCCACAACCACGCCCCTAAAAGACTTAAAGCAACAAATAACCCACACCCTAAAACATAGCGCCACGCGCTTCCTGTGCGTTATAAGCACACGCTATCAACGACCACAAAACGGCGCTAAACAAACGTAACGACATTTTTCAGGATCACGCGCACATGTGTTTGCATGCGAACAAGACGCGTAAAGAGAACACAAAAAACGGATCAGAAACGGCAGGCGTTCCAAAAAATACAACATATTACAAACCCCATAAAAGCCTGTAGAAGCGTTTTTATTCTTTGTTTTTATTCTTTTTAGGAAAGAAAGAGAGAGAATCAAAGAAGTATCAAAGAAAAAGGGGCGTTAAGAAACGCCCCTTTTATATAAAGTATTCTTTTTTTCAGGTAAAGATTACATATAAGGTTCCGCAAGGGGGAATTTGGTTGTTTCCCCTTTGAGGTGCGGGTGTGTCATATGATGCGGAAGTGTGCCCGGGCGTACCCATGAAACCAACAACACAACAATACAATTCAACACCATAGAGAAAAGCGCTGTTGAAACATTCCCCGATACAAAGCCGAAATGGAGGAAATGAAAAGGTTTTAACCCATCTGCCAGCGTAAGCCCAACGCCAACGGCACTTCCAACAACCCACCCTGTTAAAATGGCTTCTGTTGAGAGACGTAGACGCATAAGCCCCATAATCACAGCTGGGAAGGTCTGTAAAATAACGACACAGCCTAGCAGTTGGAAATTAAGGGCAAATTTGGTGGTGAGAAATAAAATACACAACAGAGCACCGAGCTTTGTAAGAAAAGCAGCAACACGGCTTGTGCGTACCATAGTCTTTTGATCTTTCTGAGGGGGAAGGATATTTTTGGTAACGAGATTAGCCGCCCCAATCGCCATAACCGCCGCAGGAATAAGCGCACCCACAGCAATAGAGGCAAGGCAGAAGCCTGCAAACCAAGAGGGAAACACTTTAAGGAAAAGAAGGGGAACAATAAGGCCATGATGCGCGGTGTCGGTGTTAATCCCTACAGCATGTGCCATAAAGCCCAACATAGAAATAAGCCCTAAAAGAATCGTATAGATGGGCAGAAAAACAGCGTTTTGCCGAATGGTATCAGCCGAACGAGAGGCTAAAACCCCTGTTAATGTATGAGGGTATAAAAACCCTGCCAAAGCTGAAGAGAGCGCAAGGGTCGCAAACGGTAAGGCCTGACCTGCTTTAAGGACTGTGTCAGATCCAGAAGGATTTGCGAGCAGTGTACTATATCCCCCATGAATATGCAGAGGGATAAGAGTCACAGCCACAAGAACAGTAATATAAATCATGACGTCTTTAATAAAAGCCGTCAGGGCAGGAGCATGGAGCCCACCTAACCATGTATATGCGGCTAAGGCAAGAAACGCGATAATGAGGGAGGTCACAGCCGGAAGCCCAAGAGTTTCAACCACATCGCGAATACCGACAAGCTGAAGCGCCATATAGGGAATAACTGCGGCAATCCCTGTAATAGCAACAATAATTTCTAAAGTACGGCTATCAAAACGCGCGCGCACAATATCCGCAGCGGTAGAATAACCGTTATCGCGGGCAATTTGCCACAATTTAGGCATCACAAAGAAAATAAACGGATACACAATAATGGTATACGGCATGGCAAAAAAGCCAAAAGCCCCTTTTGCGTAAACGAGAGCAGGGAGGGCAATCACTGTATAAGCAGTGTAAAAATCACCCCCAATGAGGAACCATGTAATCCATGGTCCAAAATGACGTCCACCAAGTCCCCATTCTTCAAGGGAGTTATTGGTGGCGACGCGACTGCCAAGAAGGGTACGAATTTGTTGAATAGAGGACCCGATAAGAATAGTCAGGACAAAAAAGATAATAAAAACAACGGGTGCCCAAAAATCAGTATGACTATCAGTGTGATTCATGGTTTGAGCCTCCCATTTTCCAAACAATCCAAATAATCAGAGAGGTTAAGGGAATCCATGCGAATTGATACCAATAAAAAAAAGGAATACCGCATAAAGTCGGGGTAACCCGATTGTAAAATGGAACCCATAAAAGGGCGATAAACGGCAGCAGCAAAAGCCAATTGAGAAATTTCATAGCAAGATGCCTTATTATTGTTATTTCACGTACACAAACCTAACGTTCTATAAAGTCTTTATAGAACGTTGTAGGCTCGTCACAGACACATTAAGACGAATAACCCTTCATGGGTAACACAAGATTATAAAAGGCTATACCATGATAGAGCAACAAAAATCTAAAAAGAAAACCCTAAAAACTTAGAAAGTAGAGAGGAAGCCAAAATTTTTATGTGTTTTTAGTGGAATATCACATAAACAAGCGTAACAACACAAAAAATAACGTAGGCAATACCAGTTATGTAAAATAATGTATTACCATCGCGACTTGGGTTACACTTATAATTATAATCACATCCTACTTGTTGATATGAAACGGGGGGGGGGGGGGGGGGTTTTCTCATTGTTTATCCTTTCATGGGAACAATGTTAGCGTATCATACTGGCTCTACGGTGTTGAATAATCTCTGTTAATCGATCGCTATAATGGCGATAGGTACCTTCGGGCACGCAACCGAGTTCTTCAAGATTTTCTAAATCAGCCCCTCGGTTAATGTATTTATCTTCTTGCTGTAGGTCTAACGATTCGGGAATATCTTCTGGATCATAAACAATAGGGCTATCGTCTTGGCTCTCATCACCTCCTTTTTGGGCGCCAAAGGGCACAAAACTATCGTCATCGGGTGGGTTGTCTGGACTAATGCTCATTTCACCACAAAAACTTTGTTTTCCATCGGGTGAAGTGTGTAATTTCAAATTACGAAAAACAAGATTCTCACCAGGAAAACGTGATTCAAGGATTTTAATGGTTTTGCGGGCAAAAGGTGTTGAGACTTGTTTGTCGCTACCATCTATGGTTGCGATTTTAAGGGGGGGGGTGTCGGCTGTCTTAGGTGATGTTTTAGAATTTGTTTTAAGATCTATTTTTTTTGGTGTTTGAGTAGCGGCTGGGGGTGCTTGGTCTTTGGTTTGCGCGTGGAGTGAGATTGGACCTAAAAGTGGGAAATCAACAAAACACGCCAAAGTTAGGGTAAAGGTGAGGCCTGCGGTAAAAAGTGTTTTAGAAGAAATAGGCATAAAATGCTCCTTAATCCTAAAAAATGAGTGTCTTTCGTTATTTTAGCATATTATCGTGATTTTGCCCTATTTTGTTGATGCTGGAAGAGTGGGTGACACAGTAAACGTAATACCTGTGGTAATACGCCCTTTAAGACTATCCCATAAAAGGATTTTTTCACCCTCAGGACCAACAATCTGTAAAGCAAAAACACACCCCGCTGCGCGTGTTATATGAGCAAGATGTTCCCCCTGTGAAAGAGTAAGTGAGAGCGGAGGTAACGGTTTTTGACCTGCTGTGAGATCCGTTGCAGGGAAACAGGCCTCAGCCGATAAAGGAGACTCTACAGAAGCGATAGCGAGGCTCTTTTTGGGGGTGCTCAGACGGTGTACAATCACAGCAATAAGCACCGCTAGCCCAAGAACAATTAAAACCCCCATACCGATAACCGCTGTCAGTAAAAATTTTGGGGGAACTAAAAAAAAATTCTCTTCTTCTTTTTCTTTGGGCATGTGCGGGGAGAGTGGAGGCGTGTGAGCATGATGAGAATTATTATGAGTCATGGGAGGATTGCCCCTCTGTTATGCAGCGTTTCATCGTGCGAATAGTGGTCGGTAACCCGTCGGTCAGGGCGTGGCTTATGAGAAAATGACCAATATTAAATTCCCGCATTTCAGGGATACGAGCAACAGCGCCTACTGTGTCAAAGGTAAGCCCATGCCCGGCGTGCACTTCAAGCCCCAGATCATGCGCTTGTTTGGCTGCCTCTTGAAGGCGTTTTAGTTTTTTGAAAGATTCTTTTTCATGGGCATGATAAAACGCCTCAACATAAGCGCCCGTGTGAAGTTCAACAACAGGTGCACCTGTTTTGGCAGCAGCAAAAACATGTGCGGGGCAAGGGTCAATAAAAAGAGAAACGCGAATCCCTTTTTGGAGAAGGCTCTGTACAAAAGGCGTAAGGGTATTGAGATGATCCGCAACATTAAGCCCCCCTTCTGTTGTGAGTTCCTCTCGCTTTTCGGGTACAAGACAACAGGCATGCGGGGCAAGGGTAAGGGCGATTGCGTGCATTTCTGGAGTGGCAGCCATTTCCATATTAAGAGGAGCAGAAATTTCAGCCCGTAAGCGGTGCATGTCAGCATCGCGGATATGGCGGCGGTCTTCGCGTAAATGCGCTGTAATCCCATCGGCACCTGCTTGTATGGCGAGTTTGGCAAGGGCTACAGGGTCGGGGTAAGCGCCGCCGCGGGCGTTACGTAAAGTGGCAACATGGTCAATATTGACGCCTAATCTAATCGTGTTAGGCGTTAAAGGCGGTGTTGTCGCGTGGGGCATAAAAGGACTTTCTTGAGGGGGAGGGGAGTGTTAAGACGCTTTTTGTCGTTGAAGGCTCATTTGTGCGGTTAAACGAATGGCGGATTCAAGGCTACGTGAATCGGCTTTACCTTGTCCTGCAATAGAAAACGCTGTGCCATGATCGGGAGAGGTACGAATAATCGGTAAACCAAGAGTGACATTAACGCCATGCGCCATGTCAAGCGTTTTTAACGGAATAAGAGCTTGATCATGATACATACACAAAGCTACGTCGTAGAGGCTTCGGGCATTTTCTGTAAAAAGAGTATCTGCGGGGAGGGGATCAGAAACAGTAAAACCTTCAGAACGTAAAAGAGTAATCGCGGGGGTGAGTATGGTTTGTTCTTCTTGCCCCATAAGCCCATTTTCTCCCGCATGGGGGTTAAGTCCTGCTATAGCAAGGCGTGGTGTATAGGGCAGTCCAAAATCACGCACAAGCCCCCGCGCCACAATACGCGCTTTAGAACTAATAAGCTCAGGCGTAAGCTGTGTTAAGGCAGTGCGGAGGGACACATGTCCTGTCAGAGGAACAACCCGTAAAAACGGGTTGACGAGCATCATGACTTCTTGTCCGGGTACCTGACAAAGTTCGGCTAAATAGGTCGTATGTCCGGGGTGTTGAAACCCGGCAATGTGCATGATGTCTTTGCTGATAGGGTTTGTGACCATAGCGCAGGAGTGCCCTTTAAGCGTAAGCTCAAGGGTTAACTCTGTTGCTATGCGAATACTTTGGGCAATACGTGCCGCATTTTTTGGATCAGGACAGCCCGGGCGTGCAGGGACAGCAAGAGAAAGAGGCAAAACAGGCAAAGCCTGCCTGAAAAGAGGAAAAAGAGACAAAAAAGATGCTTCCCCCTCAAGAACCTCGTCAATGTTGCATAAAATATGTACAGGAATATGGGGCGTTAATAAAGCGGGATCTCCTATCCAAATAAAAGCAGGACCGCTTTGTCGTAAATTCTTCCATGCTTTGATCGTAATTTCTGGTGCGATGCTGGCAGGATCCCCTTGTGTGAGAAAGAGTATCGTTTGTTTTGGGGAGTGTTTCTGATCTGTGGTCATGGTCGGGGCAGAATCCTACAAAAATTCTTTAATAAAAATCTTAAAATAAAATGTAGACGCTTTGGGAGTATAATAAACGATTTTAAGAGATTTGTTTAAGGGATTTGCGTAGTTTTTTGTAGAGACTCATCACGCATACGGGCGATTTGTTTTATTCTAAAACTAAAAAAGCGTTTTATTTTTTGCATGCCTCCTCTCCCTTTGATTTCATTGAGCAGAATATTCCTTAATAAAAAATCAGTTGAGCCGATTTAACGACCCAACTGATTTTTCGTTGAAGTTATTTTCCTTTTTTAATGCTTCCATGGTCAAATGTTGCAAAAGCTTGCGTCATAATTGTAACACTCTTTTGCCCTAAGAATCCACCTAACCAGACTGGGACTTGAGCGTAGAGTTGTACGGGTACACGACCATAACTGTCACAACCTCCACCACCAAAAGAGATATTATTCGCATTAACTTTCGTGCCAAAATAACCCGTAGCGTCATAACCTGTTACCCAACGGCTTTGCCGTTCAAAATTGACAGCGACAAACAATTGAGCCACTTGCGTCGCATACCATGGGATATTACTACACGAAGCACCTTGTGTAGAACTGATTGCTTCCGCAGCCGCATCTACAGAATTTTGCATCATTTGTTTGGCAACATAAAGACGCCCAGCGTTCAGACAAAGCATTCAGACAAATACCCATAAATCCCCACAAATAAAGTCAGGAACTTATTTTCTTTTTCTATTGTGCCTTTATGACGTTAAATAATGTATTCTATTATAACTTTATAACGTAACTAATACACGATGATGGCTGTTACACCTCGCACCAAGGGAAATATTGTTTGCGTTGCTTTTACACTAAAATAACCCGTAGCGTCATAACCTGTTACCCAACGGCTTTGCCGTTCAAAATTGACAGCGACAAACAATTGAGCCGCTTGCACCGCGTTCCATGGGATATTACCACACGAAGCACCTTGTGTAGAACTGATTGCTTCCGCAGCCGCATCTACAGAATTTTGCATCATTTGTTTGGCAACATAAAGACGCCCAGCATTCAGACAAAGCGTTCAGACAAATACCCATAAAAGCCACTAACACAGGTAGAGGATAAGCGAGGAAAAACGATGCCATCTCAAAAAAAATCAACGGGGCTCATTGTTGCCCTTGATACACAAGATCTCCAGCAAGCGCGCCAATGGATAACCGAAATAGGTGATGCTGCGGGTATGGTTAAAGTAGGTTTTGAGTTTGTTTATGCTGCGGGTTTTTCTGCGGTAGTGGAGATAGGGCAAGAGAAGCCACTTTTTTTAGATTTAAAATTGCATGACATACCGAATACGGTTTTTTTGGCGATAAGGTCATTATCTTATATAAAGCCACGTATGCTGACAATTCATGCGAGCGGCGGGCGTGCTATGATAGAAGCGGCGCGTAAAGCATGTGATGCGTTTTTTCCTGTAGAGCACAGACCTGTGTTATTAGGGGTTACAGTGTTGACAAGCCTTGATGAGAATGGACTTGCTGAAACAGGGATTGAACGAGGGGTAGAAGCACAAGTAAGGCATTTAGGAGCATTAGCACTTAAATCTGGCTGTGATGGTTTGGTGTGTTCAGCGATGGAATTAGAAATGTTACGCGCTATATTCGGGGAAAAACCTGTGCTTGTAACACCCGGAATCCGTCCAGCCGGCACAGATAAAGGTGATCAAAAACGAGCGATGACTCCTGCTCAAGCATGCCAAGCAGGCGCGGATTGGATTGTTGTCGGGCGTCCTATTACACAAGCAAAAGAAAAACAAAAAGCAGCACAAGCCATTGTTTCCGAACTTTCTTTATAGGGAAGAGGCTGGGAAATCTGCTAAAAAAGCGTGTCTTAAAAAGAATATCTTAAAATGAATAAAGGTGTTTTGTGGTTCAAATTAAGATCTGTGGTATAACAGAAAAAGAAGGGCTTGAAACTTGCGTGCGCTGTGGGGTGGATTGGGTCGGTTTTGTTTTTTTTGAAAAATCTCCCCGTTTTTTAGCCCCTGAACAAGCCGCAACGCTTTCGAGCTTTGTCCAGCAAGGAGGACCCCAACGTGTGGGGTTATTTGTGGAGCCTGATTTTGAAAAGGTAGCAAATATTTTAGCCCATGTTCGGCTTGATGTGTTGCAGTTATATACGGATATGGAAAAAGCTGTTCTTTTTGCTCGCTATTTTAGACGGCCTGTGTGGGTGTCTTTACCCATAAGCCAGCGATCAGAGTTACCGTACTCTTTACCAACGGAAATAGAACGGGTGTTAATAGAGCCAAAACCGCCTTTACATGCAACACAACCCGGAGGCAATGGTCAGAGTATGGAATGGTCTTTGTTAGAAGGGTGGTGTCCGTCTTTTCCGTGGATGTTAGCGGGGGGTCTGACGCCTGAAAACGTGGCAGAAGCCATAAAGCAAACGGGGACTTCATCGGTTGATGTGTCTTCTGGTGTGGAAGTAACACGCGGTGTTAAAAGTGCCGATTTAATAACACACTTTGTGAAAGAAGCGAGGAGGGCTCTATAAGTATTTTTACTTTTTTAGGTTTTACTTTACCGATTTATATGATACTATACAAATGCAAAGCGGTTTGGAAAAGGTATGAAGGAGAGATGGCCGAGTGGCTTAAGGCGCACGCTTGGAAAGCGTGTGTGCGTTGATAGCGTACCGAGGGTTCGAATCCCTCTCTCTCCGCCAGAGTGTTCTGATATCCTTAGAGTTATATTTAGTTATATTTTAGAAATCTTTAAGGAACGGAGGAGGAGTTATGTATGGTTTTTTTCAAGAAAATTATTAGGCGTAATTCTGCACCAAACCTTTCAAAAATGCCTGAAAATTCCCAAAAATGCGGGAGGGAATTAGGAAAAAGATGTTATAATAAAGGGGCTGTGGGCATCATTTTTGCCATTTGTCTCCCCGTGTTGGCTCTTGCTATGGCGGTTGCTATAAATATAGGCAGCTCTTATAACACGCAAGAACGGTTGCAAATGGCTTTAGATGCGGCAGGCTCGGTGTTAGCGGCTTCAGGGACGGGGTTGGGCCAATACCCTTCGAGTGAATCTATAACTTTAGCACAAGAATTTTTTGTTTATACTTTTTGTGACGCTCCTGGGAGTTATAGTACTTGTTATTTTTATGGATCTAACGGTGGTTTCTTGCCCCATTTGAATGGGAGTTCGATCAAAGTTTCCGGATATGATGGCTACGGGCGTTTACACATCACCGCAACCGCTTATGCGCCGTTGATTAGTTTAGGGATATTCCCAAAAACTCAAAGGGTTACAGCGAGTAGTGTTGTTGTTTTCGATGAGGCAAAGAATAGGAACAAATAGGGGGAGAGGGTTATGCCTATAAAACAAGACACACAAACAAAAAAAGGAATAAATAAAGAAAAACAAAGAAAATTTTTGCATGCCTTTTGCTGGGGAAAAGAACTCATGGTACGGTTTGGGCATTCTAATCGGAGGTGTTTAACAACAAAAGGCAGTATTGCTATAGAAGGGGCTATGTGTATTACTGCAGCGCTTATGCTTTTGGGGGTACTGTATAACTTAAGTCTGATATACATTGGTATATTGCATGCCAATAGAATGGTGGGCGATGCAGCACGTGGTTTGATCAATGCGCAGAATATAACATCGGGTGTGATTCAAAACATGCTGAATGATATCGTTATGGAAGATGCGTTAGACAATGGTTCAACGGTACAAGTGACTGTCACACAGGTATCCCCTTACACGGGAAATATGTCTACTTATTACGGTGGTGGAGGGTGTGCAGGTCCGGGTGGACAAGGGTCGTCATGGATTCTATCCGATTTAACCTCGGGCTTCACTTCTGCAGGTGGCAATTCTAGTGTCGTGGGTGCACCTCAAGCGTTAGCTTTCGCACAGATTAATGCTTGTGTGCCTTTACCAACAATAAATTGGATGGGGTTAGGGAGTATCCCTATAAAAAATGTGACGGCTCACGCTGTGGTGGTTATCCCTAAACTACCCGAAACCTAAAAAAATAAATAGTCTTTGACTATCTTTTCAGCTTGCCTTATTTTTTAGTTTGTCTCGTTTCTTATCTTTTCTTATCTGTGTGCCTAAGCCTTTCTTTTTATGCTTTTTCGGGTTATAGGCGGATGATAGAGGGTACGCGTGGACACAGAGTTAACGGACAACACAGCCGATCATCAATGTAAGCAGAAGAAAGAGTAAAGGCAATAAAGGGGAAAGAAAGGCAGAGATAAGATACGTTATTTCTGCTTTTTATGTTTTTATGTGTTCGCGTTGTGTATGTGTTTCTTATGGTGTTTCTTTCTAAAGTAAACGTAGTCTAACGCTTTCTTCTAAAAACAAAGAAACACCAAGAAACCTAATAATTATTGATTACAAGGAACATTCGGCGATCGTGTGAATGAGAAAGAATACATGTTATTGACCTGTGGGGCTAAACTCAATAAAGCGCCGCCTAACCATTTGAAGTTAAGCGGGATGAGCGGACGACCAGAGTATTGGAAGCTTAAAAAAGAAAATCCCATATTAGGGCTACCACCCCAACCATTAGCTGCGCCCACTTGTGCCTGAGCGTTTATGTTGTGAAGGATCGTAGCGGGGACAGGCTGCCCAGTAAAATTCGTAGCGGCATTGGCACGCTGACCAGAAGTCATACATGTCCAGGCAAGGTTATGATTTGGACTTGACCCGTTTTCAACAAAGCGAGAAGTACTGTACATTGTATTTTGCACACCCATAACGGAGATAACGCACCAAAAAACGTTTATTATTGCCACTATGACGACAATAAACAAGGGAAAAACAAGTGCAAACTCAATGGCACTGACGCCTTTTTTGTCCTTTACAAATTTTTGTGCCCCTCTTTGTGCCTGTATGTTTCGTATTTTATCGAGATGACGAGAAAAACGAGAAAAGAGATGTAAAGAAAACATAACCAATCCCTCCCTATACGTAAGACAAATAAAACTCTTAAGTCACATTGGTTTAATCAAATGATTCCAATTGTACAGAGAACAAGTGTACACAGAATTGTAAACAGAGTGATAAAGAAAATAAAGAAAAATAAAATAAAGGAAGTTTCTCTTGTGTAGCGTATCCTATATCAGTCTTTACTAGCCCAAAATTATAATACGTTTTTTTATTTTGAAAAAAGAAAAAGTTTTTAATCTTCGTAGGGAGGAGGGAGAATGCCATGCCAAATGCTATGTTAAAAGAAAGTTCATTCAGCGTGGTTAATCAAAACCCTTTTGTGCCTTTTGTGGCGCGAAGTTGGTGGGCAAAAAGATAGATACATCAAGAGCAATAATCTTTTGTCCAATACTCTTTAGCAGCTTCTGCAATACGTTCTATATCTTCTGTTTTTATAAAAGGCACTTGCACCGTAAAAAAAGCCTGACCATCGGGGGGTGTTTGGTTGCCTAAAATACACGCGAGGTGTCCTTTGCCGAGGAGTTTTTCAGCCCCACCCATGCCAAGCGCTATGCGCGAGGCTGTATTGTCTCGCACTTTTAGACAAAGCCGGTTTCCTATGTTATCGCGTAGGCGGGGAGGAATAGTCTCGGCATCGGGACGTTGGGTTATAAGGACTAAATGAATTCCAGCGGCACGGGCTTTCATGCCTAAATTAGCCACTGAAGAAAGAACAACATCTTGATAATCTTTTTCTTGTGCCATCCAAGCTCCGAGTTCATCATGCACTAAAAAGATCCGTGATAGGCGCTCTTGTGCTGGCACTTTACGGTTATACTCGGTGAGGGTGGGCACATTTAAGGATTCAAACTGTCGATAACGATTATCCATGATATGGGTAAGCTCTTCAAAAATAGATTTTGCTTTGTCTTTTTCTGTGATAATGGGTTTTTTCATATGTGGGGTGTTTTTTAACCAAGTAAAATCCACGCCTTTTTTAGGGTCAATCACAATAAGTTCAACATCTTGAGGGGCGTTAAACGTTATAAGCTGTAAAAGAATCCCTTGAGTGAGAATACCTTTTCCACTGCCTGTTTCGCCTGCAATGAGAGTATGCGGGGCATGTTCTTCATAGTCGGCAAAAGGGGATGTGAGATTAAGATATAAAAGATCATCGGCATCTTCACGGGGACCAAGAATAAAAGAAAGAATGTGATCTTCTGGGTGATTTTTGTTTTGACAGAAATGTTGAAAATTCTTTTGGGCTTGAAGCCAAGTTGAGGCAAGAAAAACTTTCGCGCGCTTTGCTCTTTTAACGACAAGCAAAATTTGACTACGCCCCTGGAGAGCTGTAGCTTCAATGCCGTAGGTTGTTAAGAGTTCACTTTCACGTTTTTTAATTTCCTTAAAAGTGAATGAGGCATGACCCCGAAAAGCAATAATGGCGCTATTGGGTGTGAGGCGTGGTTCTCCGGCAAATTCTGCCTGCATACCAAAATGACTTAAGGCACGTTGGAGCTCTTGTGCTGTTTTTTCAGCCCATGCGAGAGAAACAGAGTCTGTTACTGTACCTTCTTCATTTGCTGCCATGTCTAAAAGTACAGCTTGAACAGGAGGCGGAAAAAATGGAGGAACGTCTAACGGTACTAATGGCGATAACGGCGGCGTGGGTAAGGTGTTTTTATGGTCGTTTGTGTTGTCTAGTTCAGAGAGTGGGGTGGGTGTTTTTATCGGGCAAAGATTTTCTTGTTCTTTGGTATTTTGGTGGGGCGTATGAACAAAGACGTTTTCTGACGTTTCGTCGAGATGGGGAGAACGATCAGGATTATTGTTATGAGAGTTATCAGGGTTATGACCATAATACCAACAAATATTGTCTAACCCCGTATAGTCGGTAGGGTGTTTTTTGAGTATTTGGTCAATCGTTGGCGTTGTGAGGGTGTGACAACGGAGATAGGGGCAATCTGAAACGATCTCTATGTCTGTTCTGTCATGCTCATCATGGAGACAGAGAACGATCTCACCACTTATTCGGAAAGAAACATCGCCTTTACTTAAGGCGTTAAAAAAAGCGGTACGTTGAGAAAAACCAAGTGATTGAATGACGTAATTCTGATTGATTAAGAGGTCAACAAGCCTTTTACACTCAGCTGTGCGTGAGAGCGTATCCTCATTATCAATAAAACGTCTTATAAAATGATCGAGTGTATTTTCTATTTGTTTGAGGGCTTTTTTCTTTGTGGTGTCTTTAGCGTTCTTTTCTACAAATTTGGCTTCACCAATTTGAAGCGAAATGCGGAATTTTTCTTGATTGTTATCACGAGAGTGATCCACTGTAAGTGCAATGGCATCTGCTGTCGGACCTTTTTCAGGCATAAACCAACCACGATAATCATCAAGAGAAAGCCAAATCGGTGTTTGATTTTGAGGAAGCATACTTTCCATCCAATGGCGCATGATGGTAAGACCAAGAATTTCGCGCGAAAAATTGGTATGTTGTGCGGCTAAAAGTATTTTTTGTCCCGAAATTTTTACAACATCTTTGATAATGTGCGTTGCAAGCTCTTCGGCTTTTTTTGCCTCAATATTGCAAGTTTGGATGAGGTCATTTTTAATGTTGTATGTGAGTTGGTCATGGATTTTATCAGCACTAATAATGGTACGTTCTTCTGCTTCTGGCGCAGAAATATCACTAATAATCTGTACATCACAATATTCTAAGAGGGATTTACTAACGATTTGATCGTAAGTAATAACCCACTCTGAAAAACGGTGTACTTGTTTAATGAGTGTGTGAAGAGTCTGTTCTTCAAAGTTTATTTGCTGTACAAAAGCCGCATGTGAAGAAGGACGGAGAAAACTTTGTTTTGAGCATTCGTAAATAAGATTTTGATAGTGTGCAACGGCACGCGGTGGGTGTGGAAGAGTAAGATAGAGGCTCGTTTTGGGGATCATCGCCTCTGTTATTTTGCGGCGTGGTTCTTGAGTTTGGCTTAAATCGAAGTGAGGAGAGAGCTCTTGGGCTTCTCCCTCTTCTTCTATCCAACAGGGTTTGGCGTAATGGCTTATAACATGGTGAAAAAAGACAATATCGTTTTCTCGTATGGGATTTGTAGTTTCAGAGATGTTATTGTTATTGGGTTGAACGCGGATACAAAGTCTAGAAGAAGAACTTTGATCACTCTCAGACTTGAGTGTTTCTATAGAGGCATTTTGATTTTGGTAAATGTTGCGTATACGGTCTTGATCATGATGTGTTATAATCAAAGTGCAGTGTAAATGAGGGTAATCCTTTAATGAAGACGTGCTAATTTTTCGTACAACTTCAGAGAGTAATTTTTCGCTTTCTAAATCGAAAAGAGTGACAGAGAGGTTAATGGCTCTGTGGGGGTAAATATCTAAATAGCGACGAATTCCTTTGTCTAAAGTTTCTGCGGCAGATGAGAGTGAGATATTGAGGGCTTCTTGGTTTTGTGTCAAAGAGTCTACAGGTACCATTAAACTATACCCACAGAGATCTTCGACAGAGACCATCGTTGTTTCATGACTGAAAATGACCTCAGGAAAAAACCAACGAGATTGTGTTAAACGATATTGTTGGAAAGCTGTTGAAAAATCAACGTTTTGTGTCGTATGGGAATTAAGAATAGAGGTTATAAAAGAGGCAAGATATTTGATTTTAGCGCGCCATTCGGCAAGTCTGAAAGGGTGCCATACGGGGAGCAGGGCTAAAGGTTCGGTATTGTGTGTTGAGCTCTCTGATGTCACCACGCCAATTTTGGCAATATAGTCTTGAATCTCTCTTTTTTCCTGCCATGTAGAAACGTTAAGCCGACACGCGGCGGCACAGAGATCTCCAAACGCTTGTGCAGCACGATCAAAGAGATCTGAGGTAAAAGCCTCTTGGGGGTTTTCTGATAAGCGTATAATAGCTTCGCAATAGAGGGTGTTAAAATGACGCGCAGCGTCTAATAAAGTCTTTTTTGTTTCCTGACAGATTCCGTTAAGTTTTTCGATTAGAGTTTGAAAATCGTGCACAAGGTCTTTTTCAGGTCCCAAAGTAAAGGTTCTTCCCTGTTGTCCTTGGGTAACATCGTTAAAAGAATATCGGTTAGAGAGTTCTACAAGGTTAAAGTTTTTGTCTTTTCCATTGAGAGTCGGCATAAAAGTGAGCGAATGAAAAAGACTATGGTTGTCCTGAGCAGCTTTTGCCAAAGCATGTATATCGTCGATAAGAGCTAAAGTAATAGGCTCATCTTTAGGAGAGTTTTTGCCAGGTTGCCATATAACTTTAACACGCGGGGCATTTTTCGGAGGATCACGGAGGTTTTCAAGATCACGAAGATCTTCTTCTTCAACAAGAAAGAGTTCAAGGTCTATTTTTCGTTTTTCTGCTGATGTAGAAGAATTCTGTGCTTGGTGGTTCTCTGCGGCTTGGAGATCCCAAATAACATAAGACTTAAAAAGACTTTTCATACTGTTCAATTCAAAGCAAAAACGTTGGTAAATAGCTTTATCAAGTTCTTGCCAAAATTTGGCTTTGTTATGTTTCGTGGCACGAACAAGAATTCTCGGTTTTTCCATTTTGTCTAAAGTGTCGCTCGCATCAAGAAGGGCTTCAAAGCCTTCTGCAAGAGCAGAAAGAAGGTCATGTCCGATGACTTCTTTAGAAAAAATGCGTTTTTGCCATGCTTTAGAGAGTTTCATGTCGGTAGAAAGGCGTTCTTGCCAACGATTAAAAAAAGCAATTTCTGCTGGACAAGGTTCTGAAGGTTTGATTTCTTTCAGTGTTGTGAGAAGCCCTCTTTCTTCATCAGTAATATCGTTAGAATAATTACCCTCTATAAAGCGTAGGGTACGCTCACCAAGTTTTTCTTTTTTGTCTTTGCGTGTATTTTCAAAAATTTTCTTACCAAGACGTGTCCAAGAAACTTTTTGACAAAACATTTCCTGACTAGGGCGCCATTTTCTAGGAGTAATAGCATCAGAGTCATCAAGAAGAGTTTTTGTAGCTTCAAGGGCGTCACGTATTTCTTGTTCATCTTGATCCCCTAACTCGTTAAAAATGTTGTTGATATTGTCTTGGACTGTTTCGCGATGAATAGGCTCACCTTTAGGTGTTATAAGGGTTACGTAAACCCCGACTTTATGTCGTGCATGCTTGAAGGCTTTTGTAAAAATTTCTATGGTGTTTTTTGTGGTGTATGATTCTGTATTTTCAGGCTTAAAAGAAGGGATCCCTTCTATACCATCTTTAGGAATTTGCAACGCAGGTAAGGCGTTTTTAATACGTTTGTCAGGGGGATAGGCAAATTCTTGGTCTATTAGGGCATGAATAAAATCAACCCACATATGCAGATCAAAACAAATTTTTGCATCATGTAACCCTTCGAGGGCAGCATGAAAATATTTTTTTGCTTCGTCGCTTTCGTTTAACTCCGCAACCCAATCCTCAAAACGTTCAATAATCGCGGATTCATTGATGCGGGAAACGGTTTGAAGGCTTGCACTATTAGTTTCGCGTTCAATATCTGATGGGGCAAAAACAATAATATCTGCTTCATCACTGTGTCAGTAGTGAACAGCAGATTCTTTTGAAAGACAATCTGCAGGAATAATTATTTCTGGTGTTTCTTTTAAAGCATCAGGGCTTATTTTAAGAAGAAGTGTTCTCCCATCAATATCCGTCGGTTTATGGCGGGCAATGCCTGCTAATGCTTCAGCGCTTAAATTTGTAAGCATAAATGTAATGCGTTGTCCATGGAGGGAAGGGTCTACAGTATCACTCACCATTTTCCAAACGATACGTGCAATGGTATCGCCTGTTCTTTGTGGTTTGAGAGTTGAAAAAAGATTTATAGATGTAATGTCACTCATTGTGCTGTCTTTGTTTTGTAGGGATTGATTACGAAAGCACAATCATCGGAAAGTCGTTGTGCAAGAGAAAGGAGAGTTAGACGCTTTTCTAGAGCCTCTAGGTTTTCTTCGTAACACTCAGTTCGGATTCTTTGTCCAAAGGCTTTACGCGCTTCTTCAGGTCCGATGACGATTTGATAGCGTTTGTAGAGGTTCTCTATAAACTCTTTGAGAGGTATAGTGTACTTAACGTTGGTGAGGACGAGTGCAAGGAGCACATCGTTATTAAGAGTAAATCTCGGTTTGACTTTTTGTCGGGCTGTTACGAGTCCTGATCCCTTTGTGAGGGGTAATAAATATTTGTATATATTATTATCGCTTCGTTCTTGGGCACGTTTAATAACGTTACTTAAAAGCTCTTCAATGGGTAGGTTTTTGTGAAAATTTTCGTTTTCTTTTAAGGCAAAAGCCTGTTTAAGAATGTTTTGTGCTGAGAGAAGATCTTTTCGTTTTAAAGCTTCTTGCCATTTCTGATGATAATCAGGTTCGGTGAGTTTATGCTTCACAAAAGTGTCGATTGCTTTGTTGGCGGCTTCACGATGTTGTAAAAGACAATTTTCTGCTTCTTGACATAAGTGTTGGTTATTGCCCTCTGTTAAATCAACAATGAGAGGAATGGGTGGTTCTTGACGGATTTTTTGGGCGACTTCTGCAAAATAAACGACAAGATTAAGCCCCGTTATACGAAAGAGGGGATCAAAAAGATGTTCGTCAGGAAGGTCATCACATGTTAGAAGATTAAGCCAATCTTCAGCCATATGTTTATAAGCATTGAATGAATGTTCGGGAAGACAACCGATTTTTATATCGGATTTACCATCGGCAGAATCAGATTCTGAAAGAGCTTCGGCTATTTTGTTGATGGGGGATTTTTGATTAAGAAAGCGTTGATGAATTTTTTGATTTAACTCTTCTCGCGCTTTTCGGTCGGAAAATTTATTGAGCATTAAATAGACGAGTTCTCCGCCTCGTCCAAAAAATCGCCTGTCTGGTGACCAGTTTTTGCTCATGTCTGCGCAAATTGTACTGGATCCTTGTACAGCAAGAAAACGAGAAGTCCAGCGCCTGTTGTGGGAACTATCTAGTTCATGTGATCGGAGAATATGAACAGCTTGGTAGAGAGTCTCAATATTTGACGAAAACTTTTCATCAAGATAAGCAAAAGCGTCATTTTCGTCGTCGCGCGTGAGATTGTTTTCTTGTGCTAAAAATTGCTGGTTAATTTTGGTTTTCCATTCAGTCCATTTTTGGGGATCAGGAATTTGATTATCGGTTATAATACGTTCAAGATAGGGGTCTTGAAAAAGAAGAAAACGCATTTTACGTCGGTGTTGTAGGGAATAGGAACTCTGTGGAGCATCATTTGGATTGGGATACGGTACTGCTGAATAAACAGCTAAGGTTTCTAGAACAATCATGAAAGGTTCTTGATCTTGCGCAAAGCGATGACCGTAGAGATCTTCTTGAATCCGCATATCTGTATTTTGGGGGGCATGTTCTTGGAGAGGGGACAAGTTCATAGAAAATCTTCCTCTTTTTCTAAAATGGTAATAGGTCGCTCTTCAAGTTCACCGCGAGAAGAGAGTTGAATTTCTTTAGGGGTAATATACTCAAAAGTTTTTTGTGTCATTGCAGCAATTTGTAGTTGGAATTTTTTGATTTCTTGATAAATGTCAGATGAAAAATTGGCAGGAAGTGCACCTTGATCGATCTGAATAAGGTATTCAAAAAGCAAAGGTCTTAAAGGTAAGTCTACAGAAGTCTCTTTTTGCGTAACACGAATAACAGGCATTTTTGAGGTATTATTGAGATGTTCAAAAGAGAGCGTACTTTCACCTCCTCGTTTTGCACGTTGAATGAGAAGGGGTATTGGGTGACCACGATAAACACCAAAAGAGAGAGTGATCCAAAGCTCACTAGAGGTTTTAGTCATGGTTTTAGTCATGGTTCGATTAAGACCACAGAGAATTTTACGGGCAATTTCTTGATATTCTTTATCTGACTTGTTGTGTGTTAAAAGTTTGTCGAACATATAAATATATTCTGCTCCATGTTTAAAAAGAGAGAGCTGCCATGGGTTATAGCACGTGTTTTTAGTGTCAGGAGTAAGGGAGAAAAACAAACGTCGTCGTTGATCAAGCATATCTTCTAAAAAACGATCGGCGTGTTCTGCTGTAGGGGTATTTAAATATTGATCACGACTATTGGTAAAAATACGTAATCCATAATAAGGACAATCTGGCAGTTCTTTATTATTCCAAAGAAGAGCATGCTCGAAAAAATTATTGGTTTTAAAACCAATTTGAAAGTCATTGAGAACAGTAAAAATTTTATAAAGTTTTTGTTCTCGTTTTGGGAGATTGTCACCAAAAACGTTGGCGTAAGGATTTGTTAAAGAATACTCACCTTTTTTAGCACGGTTTCGTGCTTTTTTGCATGTAAGAAGAAAGGGTTTTTGTTTATGATCACCAAGTAAAATGTTGATGACGTTAATAATGAGTTGCCGAATGGGTAAATGTTGTCCGCTTGTTTCGGCAAGGCAGAGTATATCTCGCAAACGGGCACGCATGGAATCATGCTCTTTTTTCCTAAGAATGTCTCGATTACAGAGAATAGGGCAGCGTTGATCTTGTCCCTGTTCTTTGACAGTGGAGCAAGATGTGCAGTTCTCCCATTGAGGGTGTTTAACAATGCTATCAATAACATCATCAAAAATATCCTGCCGTGATTGTCGTGACATGTTGATGAGCCAAAAATATTCCCTTGGATTTTCTTTGTTGCTTTGGTCTTTAGAGAGTAAGTCTATGATTTTACGATAGAGAGGGTCATATCCTTTGAAGAATTGGAGGAGGTAACCATCATTGGCACAAAGAATAAAAACGGGAGCTTTGTCATCGTGGGTGGAGAGAGAGTAACAAAGAGTACTAAAAATCTTGTTTTTTTCGGTTTCGTTTAATTCACTCAGATCTTTAATGATGCGCAGAGGTCTTTCAGAGCAGGGAAGAGGATGAGGAAAAGAATAAATTTTTCCATCTTTTTCCATAGTGCTCCAAAGATGTTTGTCTTCAGACAATGTTTCGACGATTTTTCGTGCTGTGTAGGTTTTCCCATCTCCTGCTGTTCCTGTAAGAATAACAGATTTAGGGGAGGGTGTTCGTAAAAGAGCGACAATCTCATCAATAAGGGGGTGTTTGATTTCGAGGGGTGCGCAACCATTTTCTTCAGCAGCTTTAATAACACATTCATCATACATCGTATGAGAGGAGGGTGTTGGACCGTAAGAAGCGAGAAAGGGTATAAGGGGATTGTCAGTCATGATGTGTGTTTCATAAGTGGCAAATAGCGCAGCCGTTTTGCGCTTCATTTGTTGACAGCGTATAACGCTTGTGGATTTTTTCTAATTCTTCTAATGAGCGATGTTGGGACCAAGTAAATTTGCGTCCGTTAGGTTTTGTTATTTCATAGGCTTTGGCAGCTTCGAAGAGATCAGGATGGTGGATTTTCAGACCTTGCCATTCTCCAATTTGTTGGTAGAAGCAAAAATAGCACCCTGATCGTGACCGCCATTGATAATAGGTAGGAAGCCCTAGCCCGCTGTTAATAAGTAAGTTGTTGACATCACGCAGGCCAAAGCCAATATCTTTTAAGGGGTAAACGGGTAAAATATTACCTAAATGGGAAAACACAACGGGTTTTCCTCGCTCTGTTTTGCCTTCTGTTTTGTTGTAAGTTTTGCTGTTTTTATAATCAGATTTCGTTGTTGTGCTTCGAAAACCTTCGCGGTTTTCATCAGCGCGAATACCGATATAGGAATAAGCATTTTCATTATTGATAAAATGCTCGAAAGGTTTGATTTTGAGCATACGCGTACACCAACGTATTTGTGGGCTTGGAAGAAATCCTGAATAGACTTCATTGAGAAAAACATCGAAAGGTGATCTGCGACCGTTTTTTGATCGTACTCGTAATTCAGGGAGATCAAGTGCTGATATACGGATAATTTTGATACCAAAAATAGCCTCAAAACGGCGCAAATAGCTGTATGTTTCAGGAAGTTCTGCGCCTGTGTCGGTAAAAACAAATTCGAGAGGAAGAGAACTATAATGCTCAAGCATATATACAGCTAAGGCCGTAGAATCTTTGCCACCGCTAAGTGGAATAATGTGACGTCGTGAGAGGTCTTGAACGGCTTGTGAAAGATGAATAGATGTCATGGCGTCGTTTTCTTTTGCTCTGGATGAGTGACGTTTGCCGTTGTGCGGATCTCGTTAAGATAGTGCATGAGACGGTCAGCCCCTATTTGATCACTATACGTGTTAAAAAATGCTGCAAGTTTATTATAGAGAAGAGGGCTGAACGTAGTGTCGAGGTCTATGTGTTTTAGACTTGTCTCTTCAATATGTGTTAATGTTTGCTCAAGGTGATCCTGAAAGAGAGTGAGAGTTTTGTCGTCCCACTCTTCAAGTTCTTTTTGAATAAGAATAAGGCTCAGTTTATTGACAAAATCGCGTTCGTTTTTTTGTTCCTCTTCAGCGGTGTGTGCCTGTAATTGGTGCTGTAATTGACGTGCTTGTTTTATAATGCCGTTTTCAAACCCGAGCGCTTTGGTAAGAGCCTTGTTTTCAAAAGGAATGTGAGAAACCCATTCTGATGCAGCAGTGAGAAGTGAGCGTTGTTGATTTTTAGAGGGGTTATTTAATCGGTTATTAAAAAGTGTTGTAGCAATTTGGACGGCAGATTTTGAGAGAGTTGATAAAACATTTTCGATTTCACAAATAGCCTGCTTAAAAACGTCAACGGTTTTTAGACTTAAAACTTGGGTTTCTTTTAGGGCTATAGGAAGTTCTTTGAATAAAAAATGTACTGGATCAAAATAAGTTTGGCCTAATATAGGCTGTAAAATATTGGCGTTTTGACCTAGGTTTTGTGTTGTTAAGGCTTGGGATGGAAGGTGTTTTTTCCATTTGAGTAAGGCATCGTATAGTCTTCTTATCAAATCTGGTTCTTGCTCATCAGTATCCCCTTGAGTAAGGCATTCGATCATGATAGAGAGATTATTTTTTTGCTCATCAGTCAGTGTTAGTACTTCAAGTTCAAACAGGTTTGGTTTTTCGCAGATTTCTTCAATAAGACTAGGTTGAATGTCATCGACATACAACGCAGAACCATTGATGATTTTCGGTAAAGCAAGTGCTTTGCCAAAAGCGATTATGCCTGCTGCAAGCAAAAGGGGAAGCACGCCTTTGCGAAGGCCAATAGGTGGAGCTATAAGGGTATTGATAAAATGCTCAACGCTTTTGGCGTGGCGATGTGGGTGGGGGAGCGTAAAAAACTCTTCAATTTTGGTCCAAGCGAAGTAAATGGGGTACGATTGAATCTCTTTGGGCGTGCGCCAATGGCAGAGGGTTTCTGTGTTTTTATATAATCCAGTATGTTCAAGAACTGTTCTATATAGTGAAGCATCAGACGATGTTTGATGGGCCGTATAACCTAATGAAGGTTTACCGGTGTGTTCGATAATCGCTGACATACAACGCTTACGGGCAGAGCGTGTGGCGGTTGATATTTTATGACGGATAATTTGTTCATTAGCGATAATAGGTGTTTGAAAAAAGCGTTCTTTAAAAATATGAGAAAGAATTTCTCCTACAGGCGTTGTTGGCGTATCATTATTTTTTGTAAACTTATAAAGTTTGTGTTTAGAGATCCAAACAACTTCCCCTCGATCAGGATTTGTAAGATTTTCAAGGATTTGGTGCAATACAGCTTCTGTTTCGGCTTTTCGTTCTCGTAATTCGTAAGCAATGCGTGGGTCTTGATCGAGGAGATCATGACGGTTAAGAAGTGTTTCTATCCCTGTAAGTTCGGCAAGAATAGGGCAGATTTCTGCTAATTGGCGTGGTAAAGCGATAATAAGAGAGGGAGGAATGTCTTTTCCTTGAGCGATCTCTATCAGATCATGTCGTTCTACCGAGGCATCAATAACGAGAGCAACAAGGGCGTCTTCCGCTTCGGCTTCTGTGCATAAGGTTTTTAACGCATGTGTTGATGTAAGATCGGTAGCACAAATAAAGCGTGCGCGGGCAAAACGGGTAATTTTATGAGTATAATTATAAGAAGGTGCTATATAAGTATTAGGCGGGCAAAACTGCTCTAAAACGCGAGAGAGTGTATTACTAATGACTAATTGTGCACGCTGAGATTCCTCACTAATGATTTGATCGAGGTCAAGATCAGTACCATGCCAAAGTAATATGTCATCTAATCTACGACGGTGTAAAAGTATTTTGCGCTTTAGTAATGCTCTGATACTTGATTCTATATCGTTATGATATGTATCGGGGGGGGGTAGTTCAATGCTTTTTGATGAGTATTCTCTGAAAGGGCATAAATAAGGCGGGCTAAAGGCAATTGTACTTGTTCTGCATGACGACCAAGTTTTAAAAGGGCTATTGTTTTAATAATTTGACGTTCGAGATCTGTTTTTGTATAGGAGAGAGCTGTTTCTGCTTCAATAAAACAACGATAAGCACCACCTGTTCCTCTATCTGCTCGCATAGCCGGAGCAAAGTAATCATAGAGCGTATCAACGCCAACAGGTGTATCATGTTTTGTTGTTATAGTAGAGAGGAACTGGAAAAGTGTTCGTTCTGCTTGTGCGACATGGGATGCAATACAAGGTAGCGTTTGTAACGCTGCAGGGGTTAGTGGCGTAGTACGTGCAAGGATTGACGCTAATTGTGTGTTATCGAGAATATGGGTGAAAAACCCAGCTGATCGCGCCCGGGCAAGGGCGGCATCACTAGGTTTTATGTCTGACGCATTAAGTGTTTCTGCAATCATCTCAAGCATCTCTACAGTATCATCAAAAAAAGTGAACGTGTCAAAGCGTCCCTCAATTTTTTTCCAAGAGGATTGTGCTACCTGTGAGATGCATTGGGTATAATGATGAATACCATGGTGCATGAGTGTTGTCAGCGTTACTCTTGGGTTTGACTGTCGTACAACCCACTCTGCAAGAGTTTGTAAGTCAAAAAAACCTTCTGAACGATCTTTACGTGCAAGTGTTTCTAAATGTTGGCCAAACTCATCCCATACGATGGCAATTCTTGCTATATTATGGGTATGGGCTTGTTTAAGAATCTCAGCTAAAACTTGTTTTAATGAACCAAGAGGCACATTTGCACATTCGGCAAGTGTTGCTGCAAGATTATCATAAGAGCCATGTAACAATACTATTTGCGATGGATTTATTTTATTAAGTTGATCAGCAATAAGATCAGGCGCTATAGGGTCAATACGTTGATGGAGGGTGTGTAAGAGGGACGCTTTTTCAGGGGTAATATTCTCTGGGGAAATAAGCGTAATACCGATAAGAGCAGCGAGAGATTTTCCTGAACCATAAGGGCCAACAATATGCGTTGCTGTACTCCGTTTTAACCCACAGATAGCACGAATAACTTGTAATGTCTTGTGTGTTGGGCGATACGCCGTAATAATATCTGATCGTTGACGGTCATCTTCAATGTGAATAGAGGGTAAAAAATGTGTATATCCCATTAGGCGATATTTCTTAGAGTGAATCGGTTATAGAAAGTCCGAGCCCAATCGGCTGCAGGCATACTTTGGAAAAAAATAAAACGCTCATTTGTCGTAGTTTGTGTTGTCAAAATTTCTTTTCCAAGGATGTTCTCACCTGTTGTAGCAAGGGTCAGAAGGGCTTGAAAAGACTGACCTAGGAATGTGCATGCGCGTAAGAGGATATGGTTTTTGAGATTGATTTCTTGGTGTGTTTTACGTTCAACATGATGGCAAGAACAATCTTGACTAAGGGCTGATAAAATGATCCCAAGTGCTTCTGGTGGTACTGGTGTTGGTGTGGATCGCTCAAAATGGTCTGTATTGCGTAGATATTGCCACAAAGCAAGCCGTGAAAAAGGAGAGCTAATGTTATCTTCTGGGTCACTTTGGGGTCTAGGAATTGGTACGGCATAAGTATGCATAATAGCGGCAACTTCACGTTGTACTATTTTTAGAGTTGGTTTTGTGCCGTATTGTAATAAATCATCTTGTAGTGTTTTAATTAAAACAGACCGATCAATACGCCGTTCTCGTTGTGGTAAGAAAAACCATGAAAGCGATGCGTTTATTTGAGAAGTCATCGCCACGGCATGGATGAGCCACCAAGTGCCAAGATCAACCATATAAGGGTCATATTGTGCAACGGTTTCTCCAAATTCGGTTAGGCTCATGGGAGCATACGAGTTTTGCGGGTTGCAAGTCCTGTTGTTACAAGCCAATAACCAATTGATTTAGCCATATTACTACCAACCCCTAGATAATCGGCTGCCTCAGTGGTTGAAAATGTACCTTCATTTTTTTTGTTCAGATATAAAAGACCTTTTGTCAACCAACCAGCACGGAGGTAGAAAGTCTCATGTCCGCCAAGTTTTAGTTTCATGCTTAATACTATACTAAATTAATTAAATTAATTAAAGGCTTATAATTGTACGAAGGTACTTTACTTCTTCTACTATAACTCGTGCCGCAGTTTCAATATCTGTTCTTGTGTTATTGATGCTCAAAGCAAAGCGAACACTTGAAAAAGCGTCTTCATGTGATCGTCCCATAGCAAGTAGTGTAGGCGAGGGTTCTGGACTCCCTGATGAACAAGCCGATACTTGTGAACAAAAAATATTTCTTTCTTCTAATCGAGCAACGAGCGCCATACCATCTATCCCGTGGAATGTTAAATGACTTGTATTGGGTATACGAGAGGCGTTAATGCTGTTAACGCTTACTTTGTCTGAAAGAGAGTCTAATATAAGTTTTTCAAAAAGGTCTCGTAGGTGTTGTAAGTAAGTATGGGTATGCGTTAGGAAGCGGTAACGTAAATCACAAGCAATACCAAGTCCGATAATGCCGGGTACGTTTTCTGTACCGCCACGGCGTCCTTCTTCTTGTTTCCCACCCACGGCAATAGTTATGCCATGGGTGTTTTCAGGATAGACTAAAACGCCTATACCTTTTGGTCCATGAAGTTTATGTCCAGAAAAAGAAAAATATCCTGTTGGAGGGGGATTTACGTCTATGCGTCCAACGGCTTGTGAGGCATCAACAAGGAAATTAGCACGATATTGTAATGCTAAGGTTTGTAGAGCGTTGAGATCTTGTAAAACACCTGTCTCACCATGGGCTAATGCGAAGGCTATTAACTTTTGTCCTGTGATCTTGTTAAGAGTTTTTTCTAGATCCTCTATGTGCCAACGACCTTCTTTATCGAGAGGCACAAAATATACGTGTTGAGGTTTGTATTTTAAGTAATACCCTGTTATTGCAGGATGTTCTGCGGCCGACGTAATAAGCATTGCCCCACGATTTGCATAATAACGCATAATGGCTTCATTAGCTTCAGTGGCACCAGAAGTAAACACGATTCGTTCTGTCTCAATGCCAAGTAGTTGGGCAATTTGTGTTCGTGCTTGTGTAAGTGCTCGTGCTGTTTCTTGCCCTAATCCATGAATACTTGAAGGGTTAGCCCATTTTGTTTCTAATCCTTGTACCATAGCAGTAATGACTTCTGGTGCGGGTTTAGTCGTCGCGTTATTGTCAAGATAAATCAATGGAAGTTGAGCGTGTGGCATATGTTTATTGTTAAACCTTAAATAATAAGAGTAAAAAATAAAGGGAGAACTATCGACATTATGATACTGTGATTTTTAGTCGTATGCTCTTTCGACTGAGTGACTGTTGGCTGGGTTATCAGGGCATAGTAAACCAATAACGGGCATAAGCGTATAAACCCGTGTTGCTTTAAGAGTGTAAAACACCTTACACACGCCTTAAAAAAAAGTCACTCTTCTTTTTTCAAAGAGGTTTTCTAAAAAAGCAAAAAACAAAAAAATAGAGAGAAATTCTTTAAGTTATTAAAAGGCATTGTTTAATGTTGTTTACTCGCCCTAACGTCAATCATTTGAAACGCTTGACATTTGGCGCGTTGGGCTCTGAACAATTTTTAAGAGTTCATCGAAACTGTTAATGACATCGTAGGTCAGTTTACGCCCCTCTATTTTTTGGTTAAGTGTTTCAAAAAACTTCCGTGCACAATCGGTTTTTGTTTTTTCAATATCGCGTAATTGTAAAGAAGACATACTTCCTTTTGTTTCAGCAATTCCGTATCAAAAGACATAAAAAGATCAATCAGGTCTTCATAAAAAACTTGTTTTGAGGGAGAAATTTTTGTCCATTTCATTTCTCCCCATACCGCATGGCGTTTCCGTAATTCGGTAATTTTGTCTTTAGCTTCTTGACGTCTCTTTGTGGAGATCCAAAGACCGCCTATCATAAGATAGCGAGCGTGTGGTTGACGTGATGTAAAAAGGTCTGGCAGTGTTTCGTCACAATAGATGTCAAATTCCATGAATACGCCTTTGTGAGCTATGAAATAGTGTAAATAGTGTTAAAATAGCGACATCAATCACTTTAACAATATAAAGTGTAAACGACCTATTGAAGCAAGCAATAAAATATTTGACTTTGATGTAAGGGATGGTGCCCAAGGGCGGAATCGAACCACCGACACTGCGATTTTCAGTCGCATGCTCTACCGACTGAGCTACTTGGGCATAACACACAAATAACGGGCGTAAGCATATAAAGCCCGTTTTTCTCTCTTTAAGAGTGTAAGCACCTTACATACACCTTAAAAAGAAGTCAAGCCCTGTTTTTCTTTATTTTTTCTTTATTTTTCAAAGAGGAAGCTAAAAAACATAAAAACCAGGAAAAATCTTTAAAGTTGTTAAAGGGTGTTATTCAATATGAGGGAGGGGCTACTCTTCAAATTCTCTCTCATTGTTTGGGCTAGGCGGAAAATCTTCGGTCGATGGAACACGATACTCTTCCGAAAGCCAACGTCCTAAATCAATATCGGCACAACGACGAGAACAAAAAGGGCGAAACTCTACAGCCGTTGGTTTTTGACAAATCGGGCAGACGCTATCGGGTATGTGCTTTGGAGGTGTAAGCGGTGTCATGGTTCAGGAATCCAATGTAATGCGGGAAGTGAGGGGTCATGACAAAGGGTTAAAGGGTGTCCTAAAGACGTAGCGCATTCAGCAAGGGCGTTGGCATCATGTTCAAGGGCGTTGAAAAGACGTAATCCACAACGTAGGCGTGTAGTTTGGGGAGTATGGTGTACAATATGGCGTAACGCACGTAAGGCATGCCCGTGTGCGCTTGTCAAAAGTTCGGTGAGGGGAGGATAAATCCGTGTGCGTACAATTTCAATGAGGCCAAGGGCTGTAACACCGAGGCAACGCGGACGCAAAGGGTCTGCCTTAAGGGCGGCGCGCATAGGAGCAAGGAGAGTTTGCCGTTTGTGTGAAGTCACCCCTGCGGGGTCAATCACAATCGCGCCAGAGAGATTACGGAGCCGAATCTGACGTACGAGCTCCGGAAATGCGTTGACATTAGCCTCATATTGGGCGGTATGTTTGGGTATTTTTCCCAAAATAGGGGGTGCGTCTATGTCAATCGCGGTAAGAGCAGGCGTTTGGGTAATGGTGGCATGGAGTCCTTTTGGGAGAGCAATTTCTTCTTCTTCAAGAGCTTCACAGGCGGCAATAACCTCTTCCGGAGGGGTAAGAAATCCGGGAATTCGTCGGTGGCGTAAAGGCTGGGGTATACGTGCTGCAACAGCAGGAGCATCAACGCTGATGGAGGCTTGTGGCCATTGTTCGGCAAGTCTTTCTAACGGCGTAGGACCATAAGAGAGGCATGTGCCTATAGGGGCTTCTGGCGTGGTGTTGATAAGGGCAAGGCGAACCCCTTTTCCTCTTTGAGCAGCACGGGTAATTTGTGTCGTAATTTTTTGCCCCTCGAGAAGGGGCGGGCAGCTTTGAGGAATCGGCAAAAACCCGTCAATATTTTGTCCAATATGTACAAAAGCACCTCCCATAGAAGGGAGAACGGCTGTTACACGACCGCTATAGAGATGACCAACGTTATCAGGCGCACCTGGTCGCCAAAGAGCAAAATCAACGAGTGTATCATCTTCAATAACGGCAAGGCGCATTTCACCGGGAGATGATGTCACATATAAATGGGTTGGGTTCACCAAGAGAGAACCTTTACCATTGCTTTACCATTGCCCAATTTGTCCACGAAGGAGTTGCGCGGTTTCAAATAAAGGAAGACCAATCACAGCAGACGCACTCCCCGAAAGAAAGCGAATAAAAGCGGCTGCATGTCCTTGAAGGGCATAACCACCCGCTTTACCTTGCCAATCTCCAGCGTTGATGAGAAAAGTTATATGCTGTTCAGTAAGGCGTGAAAAAGCAACCGTACTTTTGACTAAACGTTGCGCAGAACGTCCTTGTGGCCATGAGGCTGAGGGAGCAATAGCGATCGCCGTAAAAATAGTATGCCGGCGTCCTGAAAGTTGGGTAAGACACGCACGCGCGGTCTCTTTCTCTTCTGCTTTGGGGAGGATTCTACGCCCAAGGGCAACGACTGTGTCTGCGGCTAAAACAAGAGCCGGATCTGAAAGTTTTTGCGCAACAACCGCTGCTTTTGTCGACGCCATACGTTGCGCATAAAGGCGCGGAGTTTCATGGCACTGTGGTGTTTCGTCAATATCTGCCGGTAAAATACAATCGGGTTTTATCCCGATTTGGTTTAAAAGGGTAAGACGACGTGGCGAAGCTGAAGCTAAGACGAAAAGAGGTACACGCTTTTTTTGCGGAGAACCATTTTGTAAGGATTCTCTTAAAACAGGCGTTTCTTGTAAGATTTCTTGTAAGAAATGAGACACAACCAGTAACTGCGTAAAGCCAAATTCTAAAAACTTACTTGAAACGGAAGGTGATACGACCTTTGGTGAGGTCATAAGGGGTCATTTCTACGTTGACACGATCCCCCGCTAAAACGCGGATACGGTTTTTACGCATTTTGCCGCTTGTATGGGCAAGAATCACGTGGTCGTTGTCAAGTTTGACACGGAACATAGCATTGGGAAGGAGTTCGGTAACTGTTCCACTAAATTCAATCATGTCTTCTTTCGACATTGTATTCCTTTGTGTTTGTTTGTGTTTGTAAGAGTAAAGACGTGTTAAGGGTTAGATATGAGAGAGAGTCGCGTTTTGGTCAAGTCTTAGTCGTGCGTTGGGGACGTATTTAAGGCTTCAAGCCGTGCAGAAATGCTCAGTGCATGGGCTTCTAATCCTTCAGCTTGCGCCAAAGTAACCGCGGATGGACCGACTCGATGCAATGTTTCTGCGCCTCCAGAAAGAAACGTTGTCCGTTTCATAAAATCATAAACCGATAGGCCAGACGCAAAACGAGCCGTACGTGAAGTTGGTAAAACATGGTTTGGACCACCAACATAATCCCCCGTTGCTTCAGGGCAGAAACGCCCTAAGAAAACAGCGCCTGCATGGCGTACATGAGAGAAAAGTGTTTCAGGATCATCAACCATTAGTTCAAGGTGTTCGGGCGCAAGACGGTTAGCGAGCTCGATCGCTTCTTGTAAATCACGCACAATAAGCACAGCACCATTACGTTCCCAACTGTCACGCGCAATATTAGCCCGAGAAAGACGAGAAAGTTCTTTTTCTACAGCGCGAATGACAATATTAGCAAAAGCTGCATCGGGGGTAATAAGCGTGGATTGCGCATGTTCGTCATGTTCGGCTTGGGCAAGGAGATCAAGCGCAATAACACGAGGGTCAGATCCCGAATCTGCAATCACAACAACATCTGACGGGCCAGCAATATTATCAATCCCAACATGACCAAAAACTTGTCGTTTAGCTTCGGCAACATAGGCATTACCCGGTCCAACAATACAATCAACGGGGTGAATTGTTGAGGTGCCATAGGCCAAAGCACCAATAGCTTGCGCACCACCGATACGGTAAATTTCAGTAATACCAGCACGGTGTGCCGCTGCTAAAACGAGATGATTAACAACACCGGAGGGAGTTGGAACGCACATGGCAAGACGTTGTACACCAGCAATTTTAGCAGGAATCGCGTTCATGAGAACAGAGGAAGGATATGCCGCTTTACCACCGGGAACATAAAGCCCTACGGCATCAAGTGGAGTCCAACGCATGCCTAACGTCATGCCTGTGTCGTCTGTGTAACGTATGCCTGTTGGTAATTGTCTACGATGAAACTCCTCAATACGACTTGCCGCAATATCAAGGGCATCCCATATTTCTTGAGCAATGTGGGTACACGCCTTAGCAATCTCTTCTTGTGAAAAAGCAAGCGTTTGCGGTGTAAGGCTCAGCTGGTCAAATTGCTGGGTGAATTGGCACAAAGCAGTATCACCTTCTTGACGAATAGCTGAGAGAATATGGGCAACAGGGTCGTGAATATCTTGGCTCTGTTCTTCCCGCATTTCGAGAAGTGTTGTAAAAGCAGTTTCAAAGTCAGTATCGCGTGTATCAAGCTGTTTCATGGATGTTGACCTTATCCTTGTGCTTCTTGTAAAGGCGTTGTAGAGGAAAATGTGGTGAGTGCCTGACGAAAGCGTGACAGGATTGCCTCAATTCGTTCTGGCTGTGTTTTAAGCGCGGTTCTATTGATGATAACGCGGCTTGTAACATAAGCAATCGTTTCAACTTCCTTAAGGCCATTGGCTCGCAGGGTAGAACCTGTGTCTACCAAATCCACAATGAGTCGGGAAAGACCAAGTATCGGAGCAAGCTCTATAGCACCGTGGAGATGAACAATAACAGCGTTAATACCACGGGTTGCAAAAAAACGACGGGTAATACCAGGATATTTTGTTGCAACGCGTACTTCAGACCAACGTCTCCACTCTTCGGGAGAGTGTGGAAGATGCTCGGCTTGTGCCACAGAAATCCGACAACCTCCAGTACGAAGGTCAATAGGTGTATAAATTTCCGGATAGTCAAATTCGGCGAGAACGTCAGCACCGCAAATACCAATTTGTGCACCTCCTGAAGCAACAAAAGTTGCGACATCAAAAGAGCGCACTTGTACAACATCAATTGTCGGATCTTGCGTTGGAAAACGTAATTTACGACTACCTCCTCCTAAACATTCAGGCGGGGGCGCCATGCCAGTATGGGTCATAAGGGGTATAATGGCTTTAAGAATACGCCCTTTAGGAAGAGCCATCACAAGTCTCTCCTTCTCACAAAATTTGGTATGTGAGTGCGTCTTATGATCGACTATAGGATGAAAGGAAGGTTGTGTCATAAAAGTTCCAACGTAAATTACCGTTTCCACCAACCTGTACGACGTTGTTCTGTCGGTGGTCTTTCTTCAATGACGATAGGCTGTATTACGGGTTTAGACTTTTCATCTCTCTCATCTCGCGCATTTTCTGTTCCTTGTGTCAGGGTAACAGTCGTTTCTGTAGCTGTATTGAGCACAACTCTTTCCTCAAGAGGCACTCTGTGTGCTGTGTGAGAAGGGGGGTCTGCAGAGTGAGAAAAAGGGTAGGTTTCTAACGTTTTTATGGGTTGTGGCGCTGTTTCAAGAAAAGGCATATGCCTCTCTTGTTCAAAGAAAGGAGAGCTATCCTCAGAAATAGAGTCTGTTTTCACTTCTCTTATTTTAGAAAAAGTTTCAGAGCTCCTATGTTCATGTGTCTCTTCTGTAAAAGGAGAAAAATAACTACCTTGTTGTGACGGAGCCGTTTCTTTAAGAGGAGGTATTAAAGATGGATCATCATGGTGTGAAAGAGCATAGTCAACACGCATAGTCATAGTATCTATGGAAGACATAAGTGGATCTTCGGTAAGAGTTTCTGGAAAAGACTCAAGATTATCGTGTGTACTACGGTAAGAAAAATCCGTGGAAGTCTCTTCAAAACCTTCTTGTAAATGATCCTCTAAATCAGTGTGTTGTGTGGGAGGAAGAGAACCCTCTTCATCATGTGTACGATATTGTTGTCTTCTTGATGTGCGCCGTAAGCGTGAATAACGGGTTCTACGACGATTGGGTACAATGTTACGGTGAGAAGAAATTTCCTGACCATCTTCTTGAGGAGAGACTAAAAAGTCTTCTTCAGTGGAAAGAGTTACGTCCTCTTGGGGCGGTGTTTGTGTCGCTATATCTTCATGGGTTTTTTCACGAGAACCTCTATTGGGTTCCCGACGGCGGCGTTGATAGGGTTTTTCTCTATTTTTGGTTATACCACCAACATTATACGCATTTTCCGGGTCTATTGACTCAATAGGATCTGTAAAAATATTTTCGACAGGCTCTTCCGAAAGATCTTCCCGTCGTGCCGTTTTTGTTGTTGAACGGCGTTTGATTCGAACATCTGCCGAAGCAAGGGTTGAGTCTGCGGCAAACTGTATTTCCATATGATGCCGTTGTTCAATATGGGTAAGCCAACTACGCTTATTATTCAGAATATAGAGCGCAATATCTGGTGATACATGAACCGTTATTGCAGAAGACCGCCGCCGTGCACTTTCTTCTTCGACGATACGTAAAACATGGAGCGCTGAATTTTCTATACTGCGAATAACACCTGTACCATTACAGTGCGAACACGTTGAAAAAGCCGTTTCAGCAACAGACGGGCGTAAACGCTGGCGCGACATTTCTAAAAGACCGAAATGAGAAATAGAGCCGATTTGAATCCGTGCGCGATCATGGCGTAGAGCGTCTTTAAGGCGTTGCTCAATAATCGTGTTATGTTTGCGAGACTCCATATCAATAAAATCAATGACAATAAGTCCTGCAAGGTCACGTAAGCGAAGCTGACGCGCAACTTCATCAGCAGCTTCTTGGTTTGTGGTAAAAGCCGTTTCTTCAATATTGCGTTGACTCGTGGCTTTCCCAGAATTGACGTCGATTGCCACAAGAGCCTCAGTTTGGTTAATAACCAAATACCCTCCCGAACGAAGTGTTACGATCGGAGAGAACATGGCATTAAGATGCCCTTCTATGTGAAAATGGGCAAAAAGTGACTGATTTTCTTTTTGCCAAAGGCGCACTTTATCTGCACATTGGGGAACAAGAATGCGCATAAAATCATGTGCTGCTTTCCAACCATTTTCACCATCAACGATAATTTCGCTAATTTCGTGTGTGTACATGTCACGAATAGCACGTCTAATAAGGCTTGCTTCTTCATAGATAAAGGCAGGCGCAATAGATTTTAATGTAAACTCGCGTATATCGTCCCAAAGATGGATAAGATATTCATAGTCACGTATAATTTCTGATTCTGGTTGTTGAGCTCCTGCGGTGCGGACAATCATTGCCATACCTTTGGGAAGAGTAAGATTAGCAATAATATCTCTCAAACGACGCCGATCAGCAACCGATGTAATTTTACGTGATACACCCCCATGGCGTAACGTATTGGGCATAAGCACACAATAACGCCCTGCAAGGGAAATATAGGTTGTTAAGGCAGTCCCTTTATTGCCACGTTCTTCTTTAACAACTTGCACAAGAATAATTTGACGACGGCGAATGACTTCCTGAATACGATAATTACGTAAGAAACGAGCGATACGCCTTTGAATAAGACTTTCTTCTCCTGTATCTGTTTCCCCTCCAACACAATCGGGTTGAGGTTGGGTATAGAGCACTTCCTCATCGGTTTCCGATTCATCTATTTCGTCCGCTTTTTCGGCTTCATGAATAGGATCAAGCGTATCGAAATTATGATTATCTACGTTGTCGGAGAGTAAATAAGATGCGTCTTCTAAACAAGGGAGAGGTTGCTCTGAACAACCGGTGTCAATGAAATCTTCTTCTGCTTCAGTTTGAAAAGCGAGCAATTTCTCACGATCCGCAACAGGGATTTGATAGTAATCTGGATGGATTTCGTTAAAAGGAAGAAAACCATGCCTATTGCCGCCATATTCAACAAAAGCAGCTTGTAGACTTGGCTCAATTCGAACAACGCGAGCTAGATAAATATTCCCTTTAAGTTTTTTCCGAGAAACAGCTTCAACGTCATAATCTTCAAGTCTGTTTCCATCCATAACGACAACACGTGTTTCTTCTGCGTGTGTCGCATCAATAAGCATGCGCTTTGACATAATTTAAGAAAACTCCGAAACGCTGACAAACAGACGAGATAACACGGCTCTAAAACGAAGGCGCGATGACAGTAACTCTGCCATAATATATCAATAAAGTGAGGCAGACGATACATACCCCCTACTAAACATCGTAGAGTAACAAACTCCTTACTGTTAGTGAGCTGAGAAATATCTGTCATGTTTCAGGCGGTTAATATAGCTAAAATGGAACAATTCTATACTGGCTCTCTGTTCGCAGCGGTGTAGAAACAACGAAAACATATTAAGTTTATAACAGACGACACAACCAACAGGTACCAGACATAAAAAAGAAATACAGGTGTTATAGAACATCTGTTAAAAAATAGCACAAGTCTTCTATAAAGTGCAAGTGAGGGAAGACACGATAAAATTACGAAAAATATAGATATTCTTAACAAGAAAATGTAATATTAAAACTCCTCCAAAACGAGCAAATACTATTTTAGAGGGTGTTAAAATGAGAGGGCAGAAAGGGAAAAATACAGAGAGTGTTGAAGGGCTGTTTTTAAGTCGTCGTCAGGTAGCTGCTGGCTTGGTGGCAGGGCAGTTTGTCGCGTCGCCTCTTTTTGCAATGGGAAATTCTTTTTCTCATCGCGACTCCCATAAACTTGGTCACGCATTTCATACCCATAAAACGTTGCACACGCCGGCTCTTATTGGTCGGGCTAAACCAGAATTACCGCTTATCATGCTTGACCCGGGGCATGGGGGCAAAGATCCAGGTGCTATTGGTTTTTCTGGCACTTATGAAAAGCATGTTGCAAAAGCTGCGGCTTTAGAGTTACGTCGTCAGTTGTTGGCGACGAAACGGTTTCGTGTGGGCATGACACGTACATCTGATTATTTTATACCCTTAGAAGGGCGGGTAGAAATTGCACAACGGCACCGTGCCTCTTTGTTTATGTCGATCCACGCTGATTCGTTGTCAAATGCCTCGGTACGAGGGGCAAGTGTCTATACACATTCATTAAAAGCATCAGATAGACAAACAGAAGCCCTTGCCCGAAGTGAAAATAGTGCAGATCGTTTTGGTGCTCCTCTAATACGGGGAGCCTCTCAAGAGGTAAGACAAATTCTTGCAGGACTCGTTACCGAAGAAAGTCACCGAGGATCTGTACACATGGCGCGTTCTGTTGTGTCTGCTTTTCGTTCTCATGTGCTCTTGCTTCACAATCCTTATCGTCATGCTGGATTTGTCGTTCTTAAATCAGCGTCTATTCCCTCTGTTTTGGTGGAAATGGGTTTTATGTCAAATAGACTTGACGAAGCAGCATTACGCCAAGCCAAACATAGAACATTGGTTGCCAAAGCATTATGCCATGCTGTGGAACATTATTTCGATTCTGTAGGGATAGGGCTTATGGGGTAAGGGTTTTTGTTCAACACAGTTGTAAAAACAACCTGTTAAAAAAGCTGTAAAGTGGTGCCCAAAAGAAGACTTGAACTTCCACAGCCTTTCGGCTACAGGTACCTGAAACCTGCGCGTCTACCAATTCCGCCATTTGGGCCCATATGAGGCATGGTTGATATTATTAAAAACAACCAAAAACCATAGAGAACTTATCATAGCCCTTATAAGAACGTCAACAATTTTTACCCTCCGTTCAAAAGACGAGTGGCATTGGTTTTTCCAAAAAGGGCAAGGAGTGCTTGAAAAAGAGGAAGAAGAGGCTGTTTCGTTTGTGCAAGATCTAATTGGGTGGTAGCAAAAATCATTTGGGCACGTTTATGGGCTATATCAAGCAAGTCGTTAAAATTGTCGTTTTCTGGTTGGGCTAAACGATAAATAAGTGTGCCTGATTGCCGGCGTCCTATGGCTTCTCCGCCACCGCGAAGACGAAAATCTTCATCAGCAATTAAAAAACCATTTTCTGTACCACGAAGGCATACTAAACGATTCCGAGCTGTTGGACTTAAATCGGTACTATAGAGCATTAAACAATAAGACTCTCCTTTTCCACGTCCCACACGCCCCCGTAATTGGTGTAATTGCGCTAAGCCAAAACGCTCCGCGTGCTCAATGACCATAATTGTTGCTTCTGGTATATCAATTCCCACTTCAATAATGGTCGTTGCTACTAATAAACGCGTGCGTCCTATAGCGAAGTCCTGTAAAGCACGATCTCTTACAGCACTCTCTTGTTGACCGTGTACAAGGCTAACAATAGGTCCAAAACGTTCGATAAGGGTGGCATAGCGTGCTTGTGCTGCACCAATATCTTGTGTTTCACTTTCAGAGATCAAGGGACATACCCAAAAAATACGTGATCCTTGACGTAAAACACGTTCTAACGCGTTAAGAATCTCATGAATGGCGCTTAAAGGATGTAATGATGTGCGTACAGGTTGACGCCCTGCGGGCTTTCCCTCTAAGCGGCTTATCTGCATATCCCCAAAACGGGTTAATAACAGAGTACGCGGGATAGGCGTTGCCGTCAGTAATAGAATATCGACTTTGTGCCCTTTTTCTAAAAGAGTTAAGCGTTGTTCAACGCCAAAACGATGTTGCTCATCAATCACAACAAGCCCAAGATTGGCGTAATGTACATCGTCTTGCATAAGGGCATGCGTACCAATAATAAGAGAAGCAGTTCCCTCTGCGAGCGCTTGTAAGGCATCTTTACGTGTTTTTCCTTTGACTTTACCCGATAAAAAAACAACAGGTACGGGGGCAATTGCTGAAAGGGTTGCAGCATGTTGGCGCGCTAAAATTTCGGTAGGTGCCATTAGGGCTGTTTGTACACCTGACTCAATAGCGCGTAACATAGCCATGAGGGCGACCATTGTTTTTCCAGATCCCACATCGCCTTGTAAAAGACGGCGCATTGGGAAGGGTTTTGCCATATCTGCTTCTATTTCGTCTAACGCTTGGCGTTGACCGGGGGTAAGGTCATACCCAAATGTTTCAAGGGCTTGGCGTTGAAGGGTGCCATCGCCTTGGAGAATACGTCCCTCTCGTGTGCGGATAGTGTGTTGTGCAATACGGAGGGCTATTTGTTCGGCAAGCAGTTCATCACAGGCAAGGCGTTCTTTAGCACGTTCATAAAACGTTTGCCATGGCGTATTTTTACGAGAGTCTTTGTTATAGTCAGGGCTTTCTTTATAGGGGATTTTTTCAGAGAGAGTTTTTTCAGGGCAGTGGAGCCAGTGGAGTGCTGTAAAAAAAGAGGGCCAGTGAAAATGTTGGATGACATCTTGATCGTGCCACTCTTGTAAATCAGGTGGTAACAATGCCAAGGCCTCGCCTATAATACGGCGCATATGTCTATTAAAGAGTCCTGCTGTGAGCGGATAAATAGGCTCTAAAAGAGGAATACGTGCCGTTGTGACGGCAGGAATAAGATAATCAGGGGAAGACATACTTGGGCGGTTCTGTCCTCCTACAACGACACCAGAAACCGCAAGAGAGTTTCCCTTAACACATAGCCGTCCTTGCCAAGGGGAAAACACGAGGAGATCAAGAAACCCCGTACCATCAGAAAGGGTTATACGCCAAGGTTGGCGACTACGCGGGGCAGGAGGACGACTTTCTTGCACAACGCCGCAAACAGTGGCATATAGTCCCTTTTCGCGTCCTTTATCAGGAATATTTTTGTTAGAGGTAGAGAAAGGGGAGGAAACACCTTCTTCTAACGAGAAGGATCCCTCTCTTAAAGTTTTTTCTAATACTCCCAAAGAGGGACGAAAGCGTCGATCAGTAATATGGTCGGGCGGGCAAAAAAGCGCATCAATAACCCGCGTGCCCCCAACAACGCGTGCAATTTGCTGTGCTCGTTTTTCTTGAACCCCGTGCAGGCTTTCAAAAGGGGCTAGAAGAGGTGTTAAAAGTGGTGAAAGGCTATGATAAGCCGCAAAAGTGGGCAATAATGACTCTAACAAAAAAAGAAGAAAACACGAGAAATAGGATAAAGAACGCAAAATAAAACCCTAACTATACATCTTTATAGCTAAGGCGTATAACAGAGAAGAGTACAAAAACACCCGCAAAAGGAGTTTTCCTTTATGAATGATCACATGCAGAACGCATCTCAACAAGCACAAGAGTCATTACAAGAGACGCTGATGATTCGGCGTAAACGTTTACGCTTTCGGGCGCAACACCGTGGCACGTTTGAAACAGATATTTTAATTGGGGATTTTGTTGACGCCTGTGTTGACACGCTTAATGAGCAAGAACTCGCCGACATGGAGACGATTTTAGAAATGCCAGACCCTGATTTAACAGATTGGCTTTTAGGGCGTCTTCCTTTGCCGGAAGAAAAAGCCACTCCTATGTTACGCCGTATGGTAGCAGCATGTGTTGCACGTTGTGGTAGTTAGGTTTTTGTTAAAACAATTAAAACGCGTTCAAAACGCATGATATGTTACATGTTACGGATATCCTGAAAGGATGAAGGAGAGTATTTTTAGTATTTTCTTACCTTCTTAAGCTCTCAAAGTATTTCTCTAGGTGTTTTTTCTTGAGCAACGTTGAGTTTTTTTGTCATAAACATTTCCCAGAGTTCCCTGCAACGGAACACCACGAGTTTTTCTAAACGTGTAAGGTCTTGAATGTTACGTCCGGCGAGTTTGTTTTTCCAAAAGGCGTATTTTTG
>JAFVHT010000003.1 GCA_017474285.1 Acetobacter sp. | reverse complement strand
AGTGGCGTCGTGCAGTTTCTTCTGGAGAGGCATTAACCGTTATAGAAGATGATGCAGTTTTTTGTAAGAATTTTGAAGAGGAGCATAAAAGATTATTAAAAACTCTTCCCGAAACATGGGACATTATTTTGTGGGGGTATAATTTTGATACACCACTCTCGTATAATTTTTTACCTGGGGCTTCTATTTGTACAGTACTGTTAGACCAGGTCGCTTTGCGTAAAAATATTGTTTCTTATCCTCAAGCGTCTGTTAAAGGAAAACTTTTTAAATTACTGAGAACATTAGGGATTGTTTGTTATAGCATTTCGCCAAAAGGAGCACAAAAATTTCTAGAGTTTTGCTTTCCGATTAGAGCAATGGAAACGTGGCACCCTGCTTTAATGGATCTTATCTTAAATAAAGGCGTAGATAACCCTATGGCAGCGCTTTATCCAAAAGTTGATGCGTATGTTTGTATTCCTCCTCTTGTGGTAACAGCTAATGATAAGGAAACAAGCACTGTGCAAATTGTAGAAAAAGAAACGACCACATAAGAAAGTAAAATAATGCGAAAAATATTGATGAATTTGAATAGTGCTACAGAGCGTTTAGAGACATTTTATCGAGTGAATAAGCATATAGAGGGTGTAGAACGTTTTTCAGCGATTGAAGGAAAAGGGCTTCGTTCTTCATTAAAAGAGAGTGGATTATTATTAAGTGGGGAGGCTGACGAGCGTTATACGAATGGGGCGTTGGGTTGTGCGTTAAGCCATGCAGAGCAGTGGCGTCGTGCAGTTTCTTCTGGAGAGGCATTAACCGTTATAGAAGATGATGCAGTTTTTTGTAAGAATTTTGAAGAGGAGCATAAAAGATTATTAAAAACTCTTCCCGAAACATGGGATTTTATACTTTGGGGATATAATCTTGATGTGCCTCTCTCCTATCAGGTATTTCCGGGTTCTGCTTATAATGTCACACTTTTTGAAAAAACGGCTTTACAGCAGAATATAGACTTATGGTCTAATACATGTATTTCTGGGCGTGTTTTTAAGCTGTTTAGAACATTTGGTTTATTTTGTTATAGTGTTTCACCCCATGGCGCGAAGAAACTTTTAGAGTTTTGCTTTCCGATTAGGGCGATGAGGGTCAATGTGCCGGGCTATATTGATCTACAACCGAATGGGGGAATAGATATTGCTATGTCAGCACTTTATCCAGAAATAGAATCTTATGTTTGTATGCCACCACTTGTTGTTGCCCCAGAGAATAAAGAAACAAGCCAGACACTCCATAACTAGGACTCTAGACTAGGGTGAAATCCTTTTCTGAGAGCTTAATATAATAGAGGAGTATTTATTTTATGAAAAAAGTTCTTATCAATTTAGATCGTTCTACGGAGCGTTTAGAGACGTTTTACAGAGTGAATAGTCATATAGAAGGCGTGGAACGTTTTTCAGCAATTGAGGGGAAAGGGTTACGTCAGCCGTTAAAACAAAGTGGAATGTTATTAGAGGGTGAGGGGGTTGAGTATACCGATGGAGCGTTGGGGTGTGCGTTAAGCCATGCGGAGCAATGGCGACTCGCGATTTCATCGGGGGGGGGTAGAACTGTTATAGAAGATGATGCTGTTTTTTGTAAGAATTTTGAAGAGGAACATAAACGGTTATTAAATACCCTCCCAGAAACGTGGGATATTATTTTGTGGGGATATAATCTTACTTCACCGCTTTCTTATGATTTGTTACCGATTTTTTTTTCCTGTATGACGCTTGATAGCTCCTCTTTTAGAGAAAATATAGGTTTATATCCTAATACATATATTTCTAGTGGTTTTTTTAAACTCATTAGAGTAATCGGTACGCCGTGCTATAGTATTTCACCAAAAGGAGCACAGAAGTTTTTAGAGTTTTGTTTTCCAATTAGGTTAATAGAAATGTCACCTTCTGAGTTTTGTTTTCCTATGAGAGGGGCTGAGATGAGGTACCCATCTTTTTCTACTTTTGTAACGAATGTTGGTATAGATGTTTCTATGGCAGCACTCTATCCTCAGGTAGAAGCCTACATTTGTACACCACCACTTGTAGTGACATCTAACGATAAAACGATTAACCAAATATTACGGTAGAATAGTTTTAGTTTTTTGAAGTCTTAGTGCCCCAAAAAATGACCTCGTAAAAAAACAGCGCATAGTACAACACTGCACAAAAGTAAGGGAATCATTTGTCCATAATGCCCAAACAAAGTACACGGTAAAGCAGCGGGCAGGGCAGCAACGAGCACGCCTTGTCGTCCCCAATTAAGAAAAGCGAGACGATGTCCTAAACCATTATAAATCGCAGAAATACCTGTGTTTGCAGCGCGGGCAATAGGCAGACCTTCTTCTACAGCGCGAAGGCGGACAGATGTAAGATGTTGCCGTGGACCAGCACTGTTACCAAACCATGCGTCATTTGTAACGTTAGCGAGCCAACGAGGGCGGTCTTTGTGGTTTGTTATTTCGCCAGAAAAAATCACTTCGTAACAAATAAGGGGTCCTACAGCGGAAATATGCGCTAAATGCCATGTTTGTGGACCAGGTCCTGCTGCTAAGCCTCCGTTGGGGACAATTTGAAGGGGGATAAAAGGCGGTTGGTATTCTCCAAACGGGACAAGGCGTGCTTTATCATAAACGGCTTCAATAGTACCATCAGGGGCAAGAGCAAAAAGTGAATTACGATAACGCCCTTCATTATCACGTCTTAAGGCACCAATAAACCCTGCTTGTGCTCCTGTTGCATCTCTCATAATAATTTTACGAGCAAGAGGGCTATCTTGAAGCAAATCATACCCGGGGAAAGACGTTTCGGGCCAAAGAAACACAATAGGTCGATTTATTGGGGTGTGAGAGGCGGTATGGGAGATTAAAGAAGTTTGTAGGGCTTGAGCTTTTTGAATGCCTTGTGCGGTTAAAGTAAGATAACGTGTAAAAATATCGCGAGGGCTATTTTGTCCAATTTTGTCTGTTTCAGGAACGTTGCCTTGCACAACCACAACGATAGGACCCGGTTTTCCTACAGGTTGTACGGTCGTATAACGCCATGTACCTAAACCGACCCAAAGCACGATGAGACTTATTCCGTAATAGAACGCTTGTAAACCTGTGAGGTTTTGACAAGTGAGGTTTTGACAAGGGGAAGAGAGGGGATAAGAAACTTCCTGTTTTTGTCGTGATAGAAGACTCTCTATAAGAGTTGTGCCACATAGGGTTGAAAAGAGCATTAAAAATAATGTTAAGCCATCTTCTCCAATCCATGCTGCAGGTTGAATAAGAATATCGCCAATCATCCCCGGAATAGCAACACTTGAACCAAGACTATTCCATGTAAAACCACTAAAAAGAAATGTGCGACTCATATCAGCAAGAGTCCATGTTGCTGAAAAGAGTGCTAATCTGCGTATCCCTGCAGGAGCTAAAAGGCTTAAAGCAGATGGTATAGCAACAGTGGGTGCTAAAATAAGCGCACATCCGATGGAAGGGAACGGAATAAACCACCAAAATTGATCGGCTCTAATCATAACAGCGTTAATGAGCCAATACAATCCCGTGGCATAAAATCCAAAGCCAAACAAAGCCCCTGCCCAAGCGGCCTGTTTCCAATTTGAAACTGTATTAAGGAAGTGCCCAAATATTCCAAAAGTGAGCAATAAAATGGGGAGAGCATAAACAGGGGGGAGTGCTAGTGCTGTAAGAGCTCCTAATCCGAGTATAGAATACCAGCGAGTACTATAAAAAAAGCCAATATGCTGACGCAAGGGGAAAGAAGTCATAAACAAGTGAAACGATAGAAGTATTTTTGTCAGTTTTGTTTTTTGATTTAATTTATTTAAAATTATTTAATCAAGGGCATCACGTAATCGGCGTTCATAATGGCGGTAATATTTATCGGCAAGCAGTTCACTTTTGACCAAGATAGCAACGTCTGTGGTGTTAAATTGTTTGTCAACCACAGCGCCATCACCAACATACCCACCTAAGCGTAAATATCCTTTAATTAAAGGGGGAAGTTTGGAAAGACACTGACGTATATTTAATTCATGCGGGTTCGTTCTGAGCATATCTACTCGATGATCTTCTAAAGCACGAATGCGTAACGCAGGCGGTGCCATATGATGGTGGTAAAGATAAGTAAGTTCATCAGTAAGAGAATCAGGATCTGTGCCGGGGAGGCTTGCACATCCAAAAAGAAGGTCAATACGGTAGAGAAAAATATAAGAGGCGATCCCCCGCCATAAAAGCTGCATGGCGACTCTATTACGATAATTTTTATGAACACAAGAACGCCCTACTTCAAGAAGTTTCCCGGGAAATTCTTTTAAAAGGGTAATGTCATATTCACTAGAAGTGTAAAATTTACCAATTTTAGCTGCGGCATCGTCTCGTACAAGGCGATAGGTGCCAATAACACCTCTTTCATCATCAGCGAGTGCATGGTCAATCACTAAAAGATGGTCTGCAACGGCATCAAACTCATCAATATCTCGTTTAAGGGCTTGCGTTTGGGCATTGGGCTTAGCCCCCATTTCTTCGTAGAAAACTTGGTAACGTAAGGCTTGGGCTGCATCACGTTCAGCGTCGGTTTGAGCAATCCGAACACTCAAACTTCCTCCCCATAATTCTTGGAAGCTTGTCCGATCAAGGTCCAAAGTTGAAAGTCCACGATTACTGCTCTGTAAATCAGTCGTCATATTTTATCTTTCTGTTGTTAAGGGAATAACCTCTTTATTAAGAGGGGTAAAAAACATTATCAAACAAGGTATATTATATGCCATGGTATAGCATTGTATAACTATGTAAGGCTTTTGGTTTATTGAGTAGGCTCTAAATAGGTTTTTATATAAGGGTTATATAAATAAAAAATGCACCATAAGGAGGGAAAAATTGAATATAAATCTTATAAAGTCTGTCTGAACAAGGTTTGTAATATTTTCGTTGGTATAATTCTATGGTTTTATAACAAATATAAAAGTACAGGATTTACGTCTTTAGAGCAAATAAAGGAAGGGTTATTCTAGTGTGCCGTCTTTTTTTGATTCTTCAAGACAAAAAATAAACAGATGGAGCTGCTTTCTATGGAAAACGATAAAGTCCTTGATGTAACAAAAAAACATTGTCCGATGACTTTTGTGTACGTTCGTTTAGCATTAGATCAAATGCAGGTAGGACAGAAACTTGTTATTCACCTTGCGGGTGAGGAACCCTATAGAAACGTAAAACGCTCTATACAACTATTAGGGCACCATCTTATAGCAGAAACGCGTTGTTCTGATAACGCTGATTGTTCTAATGACAAGATTGTTTTAGAAGTTCTTAAAAAAGAATAGGAAAATTAAATTTTAGTTATTCATACTTTCAAAAAAATCATTATTTGTTTTGCTGTGTTTAATCTTATCGAGTAAGAAATCCATAGCGTCCATACTGCCCATAGGCGTAAGAATACGACGTAAAACCCACATTTTTGATAGAGTAGAACGATCAACAAGAAGTTCTTCTTTACGAGTGCCGCTTTTGGTAATGTCGATAGCAGGGAAAGTACGCTTATCCGCTAATTTGCGATCAAGCACGAGTTCAGAATTGCCAGTGCCTTTGAACTCCTCAAAAATAACTTCATCCATCCGGCTACCCGTATCAATGAGGGCGGTGGCAATAATGGTTAAAGATCCTCCTTCTTCAATACTTCGTGCAGCACCAAAAAAACGTTTAGGACGTTGAAGTGCATTAGCATCGACGCCTCCTGTTAATACTTTACCAGAAGAGGGTACAACCGTGTTATAAGCCCGTGCAAGGCGGGTAATAGAATCAAGAAGAATAACAACATCGCGCTTATGTTCAACGAGGCGTTTAGCCTTTTCTATAACCATTTCGGTTACTTGAACATGACGATGGGCCGATTCATCAAAAGTTGAGGCAATAACCTCTCCTCGCACAGAGCGCGCCATATCTGTCACCTCTTCTGGGCGCTCATCAATGAGTAAAACAATTAAGAAAATGTCAGGGTAATTTGTTGCAATAGATTTTGCAATGCTCTGTAACATAACTGTTTTACCAGAGCGAGGGGGGGCAACAATAATGGCACGTTGTCCCATACCAATAGGGGCGACAAGGTCAATGACTCTAGGGGTTAAATCTTTAGAAGTGCCTTTTTTATTTTTTTCGTGTTTTGTTTCTTGTACCGCTGTAGGATCCTCTATTTCCATTTTAAGGCGACGGCTAGGATAAAGAGGCGTTAAATTATCAAAATTAATTCGATGGCGTACAGTTTCAGGGAGTTCAAAATTGATCGTATTGATTTTAAGAAGGGAAAAATAGCGTTCACCATCAGAGGGGGCACAAATTTGTCCTTCTATTGTGTCTCCTGTACGGAGACCAAAACGGCGTACTTGTGCCGGAGAAACATAAATATCATCTGGGCTAGGAAGATAATTTGATTCTGAAGAACGCAGATACCCAAAACCGTCTTGCATAATTTCAAGAGTGCCTTCGCCATAAATAGCCTGGTTGTTATCGGCTAAAGTTTTGAGAATAGCAAACACCATATCTTGCTTACGCAGTGACGAGGCATTTTCAATATTTAAACTTTCAGCATAGGCAAGAAGGTCTGCAGCAGACTTAGCTTTAAGTTCTACAAGATGCATTATTAGATGTGCTCTGATTTGTAAGGAAAGTTGTAACTAATAGCAAAGAGGCTTCGAAAGGGGGAAGTAAAGCATATAAGAAGCGAACTCTATCCAAAAGAAACCTAAGAACTATGTCAAAAAATACGTACAAAAACAAAGCAATACGTTTATAAACAACCACCTGTAAAAACTATTTCAACGAATGCGATCAAATTAGGATTAACACAAACATCAAAACAGTGAACATTAAAAAGGTAGGAGACAGAACGAAAACAATGTTTTTATAAAAGAAGAACACCTAAAACTTAAGTGCGTTAAGGTATTTGCATCTAACTACGCGATACTAAATAATCTTGTCAAGACATAAATTCATTTTTTTTCAAGAATTTCTAGGGTGATTTTTTCTGAGAAAGTCAATATATAAAATTAATATATTTTGTAACACTTTAATTATAAAACCTTATAAAGGGTTTGTTAAAGAGTTTATTCGTGAATGGTAAGATATGTGTTACAAATATAGCCTATTATAAAAAAGTAAGAACAATAACAAAGTGTTAGAGGTTACTCATAAATAAAAAATCAAAGAGCCCAACAAAAAGCATGATTATAAAGAGTTATTGCAAGGTTTTTTAGAAGGGCTTAACGAGTGTCTTTTTACATGACCTAAAAAGTTTGAGTTTTGTAGAGTCTACCAAAATCTTGTAAGGTAAAACGAGAGTAAACAAGTAATGGGAATAGGTTATGGTAAAGCGAACACAGCCTGAAGTGCACTCTTTGAGGCAACAGCCTGATGAGAGGGGGTATTTCGGAGGGCGTTACGGAGGGTGTTTTGTTGCGGAAACACTGATGCCGCTTGTGCAAGAATTGGCTGCAGCTTACAAAGCAGCGAAAGCCGATCCCTCTTTTCAAAGTGAGCTTGCCTATTATTTGAAAGATTATGTGGGTAGACCAAGCCCCTTGTGGTTTGCACGCCGTCTTACCGAACGATTGGGGGGGGCGCGTCTCTACCTTAAGAGAGAGGAGTTAAATCACACGGGCTCACATAAACTTAACAATGTTATGGGGCAGATTCTTTTAGCGCGTCGTATGGGGCGTACACGGATTGTTGCTGAGACAGGCGCAGGGCAGCATGGCGTAGCAACAGCAACAGTGTGTGCCTTGTTTGGGCTTAAATGCGTTATTTACATGGGTGCCACAGATGTTGAACGGCAAAAGCCTAATGTTTTTCGTATGCGTCTGCTTGGGGCAGAGGTTGTCTCTGTTACAGCGGGGAAAGGCACGCTTAAAGATGCTATGAATGAAGCGATGCGCGATTGGGTCGCTAATGTGGAAAATACTTATATGCTGATCGGAACTGTGGCAGGTCCACATCCTTATCCGGTTATGGTGCGTGATTTTCAAAGCGTTATTGGTATAGAAGCCCGTGATCAAATTTTAGAAACTGAAGGGCGTTTGCCTGATAGCGTGGTTGCGGCTATTGGTGGGGGGTCTAACGCTATAGGAATGTTTTACGCTTTTTTAGAAGATTCTTCTGTTCAATTGGTGGGTGTTGAAGCGGCTGGTCATGGTTTAGAAAGTGGTAAAACAGCTGCCTCTATTGGGCGTGGGCGTTCTGGTGTATTACACGGTAATCGGACTTATCTTTTACAGGACGATGAGGGACAAATAGAGGATACCCATTCTATTAGTGCAGGGTTGGATTACCCGGGGATAGGTCCCGAGCATGCGTGGTTACACGATATTGGGCGGGTTGAATATGTCTCTGCTACTGATGAAGAGGCGTTAGAGGCTTTTCAACTCTGTACACAAATGGAGGGGATTATTCCTGCATTGGAGTCTGCTCATGCTGTAGCCTATGCTGTGCGTACCGCGCCTCATCTTTCAAAGGATAAAATCATGCTTCTTAATCTTTCTGGTCGGGGAGATAAAGACATTTTTACGGTAGCACGTTATCTAGGAGTAGAATTGTGAGCCGTATTGCCGCCCGCTTTCAAGCACTCGCTGCGCAAGGGCGTGGTGCTTTTATTCCCTATTTAGAAGCGTTTGACCCTGATCGTGCTACATCTCAAGCGTTATTGGAGGCTATGCCTGCTTCTGGGGCAGATTTAATAGAAATTGGTATGCCATTTTCTGATCCTGCTGCAGATGGTCCTATTATTCAGGCAGCGGCTTTGCGGGGATTACGGGCAGGAGCAACGCTTGCCGGTGTTTTCGAAATGGTCGGGTATTTTCGTAAAAACGATACGACAACGCCTATTATTCTTATGGGGTATGTTAATCCTATAGAAACATATGGGTATGAGCGTTTTTGTCGTGATGCAGTTGTAGCGGGTGTTGATGGGGTTATTGTCGTTGATCTACCATCAGAGGAATCTGAGATTTTAAGAGTCCCAGCTGTTCACTATGGGTTAGACGTTATTCGCCTTGTAACGCCTACAACGACAGATACACGTTTAGCCTATGTACTTGAACAAGCGTCTGGGTTTGTTTATTACGTGAGTGTTGTTGGGGTTACAGGGACACATTCGGCTGATAGTCAAGATTTACAAAAAGCTATTCCACGTGTAAGGGCTGTAACGTCTCTTCCAATAGTCATTGGCTTTGGTGTTCGTACGCCGCAACACGTTACCGAAGCGGTTCGCATAGCGGATGGTGCTGTTGTTGCTTCAGCATTATTGGCAACATTGGCGGAAACATTGGATCATAACGGGCAGGCAACAGAAAGAACACTTCCCGCAGTGTTAGAGCAGATGAAAGCGCTAGCGCGTGCAGTCCAAAGTTAAAATATCCTCAAGTGAGCGGTGTCCAATAAAAAGTTAGGAACTTTTGTGAAGTCATGACCTGTACACCAGAAAATACTCTAAAAAGAGAACAAGTAAGAAATTTAGCCGAAAAGAAGCCTTTTCGTTTTGCTTTACTTCCTAATGGTTTTGTTGACCTTCTTACGACTGATGCTCGTACAGAGGCTTATGGTGTTTCAGTGTTAATGGAAAGCCTTATAGCGCATGGGTATGATCCTGTTAAGCCTCCTTTAATGGAGTTTGAGGAAACTTATCTTGTAGGGGCTGGGGCGACTCTTTCTGCACAAAGTTTTCGGGTTATGGACCCTGATAGTCGGCGTATGATGGTGTTGCGGGCAGATATTACGCCACAAATTGCCCGTATGGCAGCCACGAGAGCGAGAGATGTTGCTCGTCCATTACGTGTTTCCTATGCAGGAACGTGCGTTGTTGTAACGCCAGTTGCAACAGGGGAAAGAGGGCGTGAAATTATGCAAGTGGGGATGGAGTTAATCGGACTAGATACACCAGAAGCGGATGTAGAAGTGATCTCTATTGCCGCTGAAGCATTAGAGCGATTAGGCGTTCGGAATGTTTCTTTTGATCTTACAATGCCGCCTCTTGTGCCAATGCTTCTTGAAGAGGCAGATATACCTGAAGCACGGAGGAAAAAAGTTTATTATGCTTTAGCGCGTAAAGACGCTGTTGCTGTCGTTGAGTGTGGTGGCGTAGTGGCTTCTTCTCTGATCGCTTTGCTTGAAGCGGGAGGGACAGTGGAGCACGCTTTGCGATGCCTTAAAGCGATGAATTTACCACAGAAAACACAACAAATTGCGGATCGTTTTCTTCAAACTGTGACGGCTTTAAGGAAACGTTGTCCTGATTTAGGAATAACAGTCGATTTGGTAGAGTGTCGTGGGTGGCAATATCATACAGGTGTGTGCGTTTCACTCTTTGCACAAGGATGTTCAGAAGAGTTGGGTAGAGGTGGGCGTTATCTGTGTAATGATGAGGAGCCCGCGTGTGGCCTTACTTTCCGACCTGATGTACTCTTTAGGTTAATGCCGCCTGCTCCTCCACGTGAGCGTGTTTATTTAGCTCAAGATGCTGACCAAGTAGAAGCAGCTTGTCTGCGTCAAAAGGGATACGTCACAATTGGCGGGTTTACATCGGGTGTACAAGCGGTAGAAGAAGCCCGTCGTCTTGGATGTGCTTTTATTCTTTCTGGAACAATATGTCATATCGTAGAAAGCATGTCTTAAATTGAGGCTAATAGGGTAATTGAGGAGCAAATTGTCAATGTCTAATGTAACCGTTATTGGTGTTCAATGGGGTGATGAGGGTAAAGGCAAAATTGTTGACTGGTTGGCGAGTCGGGCTGAGGTGGTTGTACGCTTTCAGGGGGGACATAATGCAGGGCATACCCTTGTTGTAGGGGAAAACATTTATAAATTATCTCTTTTACCCTCAGGCATTGTAAGCGGTAAATTATGTATTATTGGTAATGGCGTTGTGGTTGATCCGCATGCACTTCTTGCAGAAATTGCACGGGTAGAAGATCAAGGTTTGAAAGTGACTCCTGACATTTTACGTATTGCTGAAAATGCACCATTGATTTTACCTGTACACGTTGCTCTTGATTGCGCACGGGAAGCGGCACGTGGCACGCGTCAAATTGGGACGACAGGCCGGGGGATTGGTCCTGCCTATGAAGATAAAGTTGCTCGTCGTGCTATTCGTTTATGTGACCTTGCAGAGCGGAAAACTTTAGAGTGGAAGTTAGATGAACTTTTATTGCACCATAACACATTGCTCGCAGGGTTGGGGGCATCGACCTTTGAAAAAGAGAAACTACTTTCTTGTCTGTTAGAAACGGCACCTAAAATACTTCCTTTTATGGCACAGACGTGGGACATTCTTGAGAATGTCAATAAACGTGGAAAAAGAATCCTGTTTGAAGGTGCGCAAGCCGTTATGTTGGATGTTGATCACGGTACTTATCCATTTGTAACGAGTTCTAATACTGTGGCGGCTAACGCGGGTGTAGGCGCAGGTCTTAGCCCAAAATCTATAGGATTTGTTCTTGGTATTGTGAAGGCATATTGTACCCGTGTTGGTAAAGGTCCGTTTCCTACAGAGTTATTTGATGATATTGGGCGTGGATTAGGTGAACGTGGACATGAGTTTGGTACAGTAACTGGGCGTTCCCGTCGTTGTGGGTGGTTTGATGCAATTTTGGCACGGTATGCCGTGCGTGTAGGAGGTATTGATGGCTTAGCTTTAACGAAACTCGATGTACTCGATGGGTTGGACGAAATTAAAGTGTGTGTAGGATATGAATGTGACGGTCAAACCATAGATCGATTGCCGTCTGCCCCTGCAGCGCAAGAACGTGTTCGTCCTGTTTATGAAACATTAGAAGGGTGGAAAGAAACAACTCACGGCATTCAGCGTTGGGACGACTTGCCTATGCAGGCAATTCATTATGTGCGCCGCCTTGAAGAACTTATAGGCGTGCCTATAATATTGTTGTCTACTGGGGCAGATCGTCAGGATACAATCCTAAAACAAGATCCGTTTGAGACTTCGCTTTCATGAGCATGTCTCTTATAAGCAAGCCCACACGCTTTAGAGAGTGTTGGCTTGTCCCCGTTATAACGTGCTTTTTTGGAGGTGTGCCTGTTCCTGCGCAGGCAATAACGGTAACGGGAGCGGGATCTGGTTTTGCAGCACCCGTTTATGAGGCGTGGGCTGCTGCTTCTGAAGAAGAAACGGGTGTTGCCGTTAATTATCAAAATGTGGGGTCAAGTGCGGGACAAAATCAAGTTCTTGTAGGCACGGTTGATTTTGGGGCTTCTGATGTGCCTATGAAATCTGAACAACTTGATTTGAATAAATTATTTCAATTCCCGACCGTTATGGGAGGGATTGTACCTGTTGTCAACCTTGTCGGTGTTAAAGCCGATGCTCTTGTTCTCAATGGTGAGATTATTGCGGATATTTATGCGGGTACTATTACAATGTGGAACGATGCACGCATTAAAGCACTGAACCCTAATATAGAACTTCCTTCTGAGGAGATTGCTCCTGTTTATCGTGCCGATGGCTCTGGAACAACATTTGTTTTTACCTCTTATTTGGCAGAATCTTCAGCACGTTGGAAGAAAAATCAAGGGGCGGGAACTTCTGTGGGTTGGCCCTGTGGTATGGGGGCTCGTGGGAATGACGGTGTAGCCGCAACGATTCAGAACGTTGAAGGGGCTATAGGCTATGTCGAGTATGCTTATGCGCGGCGTAATCATCTTACAACTGTACGATTGCGTAATCGTTTCGGCACTAATGTTGCTGCAAGTTTGGAGAGTTTTTCTAACGCAGCAAAACAAGCAGACTGGAAAGATGCGGCACATTTTGTTATTAACGTTTTAGAGACGTCAGGGGTCAATGCTTGGCCTATCGTATCGGCAACCTATGTTTTAGTACCCTTGCCTATGCGTGATCGACAACGCGATACAGCGGTTCAGAAATTTTTTGAATGGAGTTTTAAGAACGGTAATCGTATTGCAACAAATCTTGATTATGTTGTTTTGCCTGAGACACTAAAGAAAAACATAATAGAATCTTGGAAAAGGGGGAGATAGTCTTGTAAAGTGTCCTTTGTCAAAGTGTTATTATGGGTAAATTTTAGCAAAGTGGTTATTTTATCTAGTGGTAAAAAAATATTTTTGAATCTATTATTGTTAAATAACCTCATATATTTTTTATTTTTTCATTTTATATGAATACCTAAACAGGTTTGTCTCTTAACAGAAATCTGAAAATCAATCTAAAAGAATTAATGTAAAAACTATTGTGAGAGGGTAAACCTCGTGTGTTTAAACCATGAAGTAACGGAGGATAAGTCCATGGGGATAGGTTAGTTTCTTGTGTTACCTGTCTCATCTGTAGTCTTTTTCTGATAGCCTTTCCTGTTAATGTTTTTGCAAGGACATTACAAGAAGCTATTGATGAGGCGTGGCAGAGAGATCCGGTTCATCTCGCTTACGAAGTTGATGCTGAAGCTGCGCGCAAAAACGCTGATGCAGCACGGTCATGGTTTCCAAGTGGTCCAGAAGTTTTTGGGCAGTATTGGGATGACCATTTTATAGGCAGTAAAGTCGGATTTACGACTTATTTGGGAGGTGTTAATGTACCTCTCTGGTTGCCAGGTCAGCGCGATGCGACTCAACGTGCTGCGAAAGAAGATGAAAAAGTAGCTCTTTGGCAGATTAAAGTTCAGAGACTTACTCTTGCCGTAAATGTTATTGATTTAGTTCGTATTGCCGAAATTGCGCAGGAACGTATCCAAAATCTAACAGAGGTACGCGATGTTTTAGTGCATGCTTCAGTGGATATTAAAAAAGCGTGTGATGCAGGTGAAGTACCGCGTGCTGATTATAATATGGCTATATCTGAGCAGGAAAGTATTGAGGAGGAATTATCTGACACGGAGCAGACTCTTGATAATACTCTCATTGAGCTAGAGGTGCTAACAGGTCGGCGTGATGTACCGAATATGGCCAATGTTGATGGGCGTATGCTGGCACGATGGGGGATGCAACTTGATATTAACAAAGATCCGAGGTTTCAACTTGTTGATGCTATGTTAAATAAGGCAAAAGCCGCCTATAATTTAGCACGACACTCTTATATACCTAATCCTGAAGTTGGGATAATGGTCCAGCGTATGATCCAGTGGGAGACACCGTCAGATACGCAGACAGGGGTACAATTTAATATTCCTTTGCCCAACAAGGCTGTTTTTGTGCCACAAATGATGCAGGCAACGCAAGCTGTAAGCCAAGCTGAGCGTGAGGTTGTACTAGCACAGCGAAAAATAAGAGTAGAGTACGAACAGCTTGGTAATGAATTGAGGAAATCGGTTGAAATGGCACGACACGCACGTGTGAGCCAATATCATGCAAAGCAACGTGCTGTGTATTTGGCGCAAGCATGGAAAGTTGGGGAAATACCTGTTATTGAATATATCCGTGCACGCCGTGCTGAGCTGGATGCGACAGATAAATTTATTCAAGCAGATATAACAATGCGCGCGGCTATTGCGCGTATGGTGCTCATGACAGGGCATATTCCATGACGTGTATTTGGCGGAAGTTTTTTTTAGGCTTTTTAGGGCGGTGTGTTGTATTGTGCATGGCTTTAAGTAGTCTTATAGTCTCTGTCGTTCAAGCACAACAGGCAGAGCTTCCTCATATGCCAACAGTTGAAATTTCTGCTGCAGCTATCAAGCGTGAGCATATTCAAATGGCTGTTGCTGTAAAGGGCGCCATATCAAAACATGTCGGTGGACTTGCTTATGTTGAAGCTGATTCACGCAATACAGTACGTATTCGCCCTATAGGAACAGGGCGTGTCATTTCTGTTGATGTGCTGCAGGGGCAGAATGTTCATAAAGGTCAAGTGCTCCTAAAATATCAAAACTTTGTTATGAGTGATGAAAAAGATCGTCTTGCCGTTACCCAAGCTGCGTTGCAAGAAGCGCGTGCCCAACAGGCGAATGCACAACAACTCTACCAGCGGGGAAAAATGTTAAGCGGGGGCGCATTGTCTGTTAGTGAGGTAGAACGCCGTAAGATTGCTTTACAAGAAGCGGTAGCGCTTGTTCATCAACGTGAGGCTGAAGTACATAATCTCCTTGAGCATCTTGGTCGTTATGACTCAAACACAGAACAATCCCATAACGGTGTGTCTTTTATCGTCTCTCCGTTAGATGGTACAGTAATGAATGTTTCTGTAGCGAGCGGTCAAGATATTAGTGAAAATGGTGCACCGCCAATAGAGATATGTGATCTTTCTCATGTTTGGGTTGTGACCCAAGTCGATGCCAATACAGCGAGTGAAATTCGTAAGGGAAATGAACAATTAACATGGACTGATCCAGACGAACCTCCTATTCAATCTGTTGTCGATATTGTGGAAGGGAATGTTGATGCAGCAACACAGCATGTTTTGATTCTCAGCCTTGTTAATAATAGTAATGGACAACTTAAAGTGGGTATGTATGTACAAACACGTATTTTTTTATCTCATAAAGTGTCTGGGGTTATTATTCCACAAGCTGCTGTACAAAAATTTGAAGGTGTTTCCGTTGTTTTTGTAAAAACATCTGCCGGGCATTATACGGCAAGACCCGTAACATTAGGACCTTCTTTAGATGGTAATATTGTTATTACGGAGGGGGTTAGTGCGGGTGATACAGTGGTTACGAATGGCAGTTTTATTTTGAAGGAACAGGCTGTTTTTACGCAAGATACACAAACAACACCAAATGGTGGATGAGTCATCATGTTTATGATTCATTGGTGTATGGAAAAACGTTTTTTTTTAGTGTGTATTGTTGTTCTGTTGATGCTGGCAGGAATTGCTGATCTTAGAAAACTGCCCGTTTCACCAGTGCCTGATATTTCACCGAGGCAAGTTCTTGTCACAATTCAAGCACCTGGTTTACCTACAGAAGACGTAGAAAAATTTGTGACATCACCTATCGAAAAAGTGATGTCTGGCGTTATTGGCTTACGCAAATTGAGATCAATCTCACGGACAGGGATTGCCGTTTTATATTTGCAATTTGATGATTCTACAGATATTTACCACGATCGTGAATTGGTTTCTGAACGTTTGCCGGAAGCCCGTGAGAGTGTCGCTGTTAAGGGAATATCAGTCACCATGGGTCCTATGACAACAGGCATGGGTGAAATTCTGATGTTTCAAATTAAGGGGCGTGGGATAAGCCTCGAAAAACTCAATAGGATTATGGTTTGGAATGTTGTTCCAGCATTGCGACTTGTGCCAGGAGTTGTAGATGTCAATGTCAATGGTGGTGGGACAGAAACAGATGAGATTGCTCTTAATCCTATGGCATTACGGCAATATGGTGTGTCTGTTGCGGATGTGCTTCACGCTGTTGATGAGGATAATAAAGTTGTTGGTGGGGCATGGATTGAACATAATGATGAACAACATATTATTGTTGGGCGCTCTCTTGTCGATCATTTAAATGAACTTGGTGAAATACAATTGCGCAGCGGTTCACGAGGAGAAGCCGTTCTTGTTAAAAATGTGGCTATTCTACGTAAATCACATAGACCCCGTCTTGGTGGCGTTACACGAGATGGGAAAGGGGAAATTGTCATTGGTACTGTGTTATTGCAACAAGGAGCAAATGCCCTTGTAACATTAAAAGCAGTACAAACTGCTTTCAAGCAGATAGAAAAGAATTTACCTGCAGGTGTTACTTTAGAGCCTTTTTATAGCCGTGCAACATTAACAGAACACGTCATTACAACTGTACGTGACAATCTCATATTAGGCGCTTTTCTTGTTTTAGCGGTGCTTTTAGTGGTCATTGGGCATTGGCGGGCGTCTTTAGTGATTATTTCGGTGATTCCATTTTCTCTGATTATGGCTATGGTTGGGATGCGGCATCTTGGCATTTCAGCGAATCTTTTAAGCCTTGGGGCTATTGATTTTGGTATGGTGGTCGATAGTTCGCTTGTCATTGTTGAAAATGTATTACATCGTCGTACATATGAAGAACCCTTGTTTACAACAATTAAGAAAACGGTTTCTTCAGTAATACGTCCTGTCACCTTTGCTGTGCTTGTTATTACTTTGGTTTATTTACCCATTTTAACATTGCAAGATGTTGAAGGACGCATGTTTCGCCCTATGGCACAAACCATTATTTTAGCTCTTTTAGCCTCTCTTGTTTATTCGTTGGTGTGTATACCAGCGTTATGTATGTTTTTAGGTCCGCTTAAGGCATCTCATGCGTACCATCAAGAGTTCCATCAGAGTACTCATCAAACATGGTTTACTGCATGGCTGTGGCGTCACTTTCAGCCTCTTTCAACATGGTGTATGCACAATACGCGTAAAGTTGTCACTATTGCAGGGGTGTTTTTATGCCTTTCAGCCTTGCTTGTAATGCGTTTAGGGGGAGAATTTATTCCACAATTACAAGAGGGGAATCTTATTGTTACCTCAGTCCGATTGCCAAGTATTGAGTTAGGTGCGTCTCTTAAAGCAGTAAAAGAAATTGAACAAACATTGATGACCTTTCCTGAAGTGAAATCTGTTATCAGTAATACGGGTACGGCAGCGATTCCAACAGATCCTATGGGGGTAGGAGAAACCGATAGTTACGTGTTTCTCAAACCGCGTTCTGAATGGAAAACGGCTACAACACAAGAAGGACTTGTCAAAGCATTTAATGCGGCTTTAATGAAAGATAATCCTGGTTCTTTATTTAATTGGAGCCAGCCCATTCAAATGCGTATGGATGATTTGTTATCGGGGGTGCGTTCTCAAGTCGCAATTGGTGTTTATGGTCCTGATATTGAAACATTAACACATCTTGCAGATCGTATTTCTGATGTTATTTCTCAAGTGCCCGGAGCGGCAGATGTTGCCCCTCAAGATGTGGGAACTGTGCCTTATCTTTATATAGATGTTGATCGTAAAGCGGCAGCGCGTCTTAATGTTTCTACATCTGATGTGTTAGATGTGGTAGAGGCGTTAGAAGGGTATTATAGTTCGTCCATTTCTGTGGGAGATGCGTTAATTCCTATTCAAATTCGTTTTGCTGATAATGTACATGACACATTAGAGGATATCCAATATTTGCCAGTACTTTCTCGGAATAAAAAAATTGTAAATCTTTCACAGGTGACGGATATTGTTTTAGAAAATGGTCCGCCTGCTATTCTGCGTGAGCACGGCATACGGTGTTCTATGGTACAAGCCAATGTACGGGGGCGTGATTTAAGTTCTTTCGTGCAGGCTGCACAAGAAGCCGTGCGAAAAAAAGTAAGAATACCACAAGGATATTCTATCGAATGGAATGGGCAATTCAAAAATCTTCAAACAGCCGTGGCACGGTTAGAAATTGTTGTGCCTATTATGCTTGGGCTTATTTTCCTTTTGCTTGTAATGGCGTTAGGGGAAATAGGATTGGCAACGTTGGTTTTTGTGAATTTACCATTTGCAGCAACGGGTGGCATTATTGCTCTTTATGTACGGGGTATGCCGTTTAGTATTTCTGCAAGTATAGGCTTTATTGCCCTTTTTGGTGTCGCTACAATGAATGGGCTTGTCTTGGTTTCCTGTATTCAAGAATTAAGAAAAAAAGGCGCTTCAGCTTTTGTGGCTGCTGTCGATGCGGTGCGAGAACGTTTTTGTCCTGTGGTAGCAACAGCCACTGTGGCTTGCCTTGGTTTTTTTCCTATGGCTTTTTCGACAGGTGAAGGTGCTGAAGTTGAAAAACCGTTAGCAATGGTCGTTATTGGTGGGCTTGTTACGTGTACAATCCTTACTCTTTTAGTCTTACCGACACTTTATGCCACTTTATACGGACGTAAGTTAAAGGTTGAAAAAACAGAAACAGCCTAAAAATTGTGCGTCTGTGATATATGTGCTGGCCGTAAAAAGGTAAAAAATATAGCCAGCGCGTTGGTTAGGCCATATTGTCCGTTTAGCGCCTGCTTTGTGTTTTCGTGAGTGTTTTATGTTTTGGTGGGTAACATTGCTTCCAATCGAATTTTTAGCACTTGGACAAGATATTGCGGCGGCAGCGCTTTCTTTGGGTAATGTATTATCGTGGTTTCAATTAAAACGGGGCTATTCTTTTAGATCCCTTTCCTGATATTTGCGGCACAGATTTTTTGTTCGCAGTTTTTGTAGGTGATCCGAAAGTGTTTTTTAGGAGGAAAGTGGAAGGGGGAGTTTATACCTTAAAAGAAACATTTCAGAAAAACGGATATAGGGTTAATAGGGACATGAAAATAACGATAATTTCTTGTTTAACAAAGGCTTTTTACGGTGCTTGGAGAGTTTGTGGATGAATTCAACGCAAGTGAGAATATATCAGTTTTTTTAATGTCAAGATTGTTTCTTGAGAATTATTTGAAAAAGTAAAAATAGGGCGAGACTCGTTGAATTTCCAAGGTTTTTTAAGAAAGTCATCTCAAATTTATCTAGTCTTAATGCTGTGTATAAAGAACGAGTCCTTTTGGAAAAGTCTGTGGATATGTTTGTGGAAATAGAGAAAAAATGAGGGTTTTCTAACACATTTTTAGAATTTTTAAGCCTATACTAAAAATGTGTAAAAGAAAGTATTCAAGAACAAAGATTTTTATCAATAGGGAACAAAATGCTTTAAAAAGTTGAGATCAAAAATATGTTGGTGTGTTGAATTTCATCAATGGATTATAAATCTAGAGCACGAAAATAGATCTTTTATGTGGAAGTAAAATATTCTATAAGATAACTTATGTGTTCATTTATGAATGGGTCGCTTTGGGTTATAGAGACTTAAATGAAGCAGCCTTTACAAACAATCCTTATTAAGAGAGGAAAAACTGTGAGTTACAAACGGTTTATTGGCATCTTTTGTTGTTAGTCTTCCGATTTTTTTTGCAGCGTGTTCGTATAATACTGGGAATAAAAATCTTCAAAAAGAAACAGCTGCAAGTATAGACTCAAAAATTCACGACGGTGTGACGACGAAAGAGCAAATTCGCGCTATGTTTGGAGAACCTACAGGCACGTCGATTGAAAATGGTCATGTAACATGGACTTATACTTTTAATTCTATAAGACTCAGTGCTCTAGATTTCGTTATTCCAGTTGCGAACAGTACAGATCGTTCTAGAACATTGACGGTTACATTTAATGGGGACGTTGTAAAATCCCATAGTGTGTCAGATTCTAATGCAAAGTCTAACACGGGATTATAAAAGCGCTTTCTTTAAGTCAGTCTGAAACTGTAATTCATTATAGCAAAAATAAATGGGAGGCAAAAGCCTCCCATTTATTTTTTACGACCTCAACAAAACCTAAAACACTGTAATACAACGGTTTAAATCGTTGTATTACAGGAGTCGTGGAGTTCTTCTTTTGTTGAAAGGGGGGGGATAGGACGTGGCTGGTGTTTATCAGTTAGGGCAACAAAAACAAACTCTCCCTCTGTTACTTTTGACGTGACATGTGTATCCCGTGCTCTTCTCCAAGTTTGAACATGAATTTTAAGGGAAGTTCTTCCTGTGTGTGTAATATTGGTGTAAATACTAACTTCATCGCCAACAACAACGGGTTTCAGGAAGGTAAGGTTGTTAATAGCGACTGTAGCACAGCGACCATTAGCACGAGATGCAGCAACCGTTCCTGCGGCAAGGTCCATTTGTGAGACAAGCCACCCACCAAATATATCACCTCCGGGGTTGGTATCGGTAGGCATAGCTACAACACGAATCGTGGGAATACCTTGAGGAAATTCTTCACAAGGTGTTTGTGACGTTGTTTCAGACATGGGAAAAATCCTTGAGTGATTTCAAAAACACGTGGCTTAGTAAAAACATGTTTACCTAACCGAACTGTTTAAGTTTACACGAGTTTAAGGGAAAATATTTGCAACATTTTATTTATTTTTGTGAAATGAAAGACTTGTGCTCTTAAGGTTTTAAGGAAGAATGTTTCTTCGAAGTTTTTTACTTCTTTTCTGAAGGAGGGAGGGGGTTAATTACGAATAAGAATATAGTCTACCGTAACGTCAAAATTGATAAAGCGATCTTTCATATCGGGAGGAACAGGAGGAAGTTGTGCACCTTGGAAAATGCCAACAGTAGCGGCATCAAGTTCGACAAAGCCAGAAGAGTTTGTCTCAAAAACTTTGAGTACCATGCCAGAACGATCAAGAATCACATGGACAGACGACCCTCCTTCTTCACCACGAGCCGCTGCGTCGGGAGGATAGAATAAATGCTGGCGTATCCAAGCATCAATTTCTGCCGCATAATCGTCGCTAACACCTTTAACCATTGTACGTGAAGCATAACGTGCGTTGAGCTGTCCATTTTTTACTAAAGGACCGATCGAAAAATCAATAGGTGCACCAGAACCACCAGGTCTACCAACGTTTTTACGACGTGGGGCAGGGGCTGCGTTGAAAGAGAGATCTGTAATGTGGTCAAAAGGCGACGGGATATGTTCGTTAGGGCGTTGTATAGGGCGAAGGATAGGTTTACGCCGTGAAGGATGAGGTTTTTTGTGCCCTGTTCTTGTGCGAGGATGTTGCAGAGTGTGGCTTTGTTTTTCAGATTTGGGTAACCCATTGTTTGATGGTGGTAAAGCAAGGCTTGGTGTTTCTTCTTCATGAGAGGGCGCGCGAGCTGTTTCTGTTGAGGGAACAGGGGGAGCGGCATTGGCTTGCTCAGCTCTACGTGCATGGTTTCCACTACCGGCTTCAGGAGAGGTACGCCCTACCATCCCGCTAGAGGCTTCTGGTTGAGAAAAGACTACTTCAACAGGTTGGCTTTCAGCTTGTGGTGTGCCAATTGGAGGATATTTTGAGGCTTTGTAAAAAATTGCAGCAAGGATAAGCGCATGGACAAGAAGTGATACAATAAAAGAAGGTGTTAAAAGTGTATCAGGACGCTTCTTGAGAACAAGGATCGGTGTCCGTTCATTATGGCGTGTTTTATCACACGGATCATAAGGGAGAACTATGTATGAAACGGGAAGTAAGCGTCCTTGTTTGGTGTTTTGTCTCGTGTCATTGTTTTTTAGAAACTCTGGGGGAGCGTCTATAAAGAAAAGCGGAAGGAGTCGTGTATAGGGCGTATTCCCGCCTTTAAGGAGATCAGTATGAGGAGGGGCGTCTATAAATAAAAGAGGGAGTAAGCGCGTATAAAGCGTGTTCCCGCCTTTAAGGAAGTCATTTTCTGGAGGAGGAGGGGGCACAGGTCCTTCAGAAAAACGCAAAAAACGGAAAGTTTGCCACTGTGTTGTGGATGAGGCGCGGACTTTGTCATCCATGGACAGTGTTATAACTCCTGTTTTTTGAAGAGATTTGAATTAAAAAGACATTTATGGTTCTTTTTACAGAGAAAAAGAACCATAAAATAGTGGTTGTTTTAACATAAGGTAACAAAACTACCAGATTTTGACACGTTGGTCAGGAGATAAGTAGAGAGAATCCCCTGGTTTGACATGCCAAGCCTTATACCACGTATCAATATTGTGCATAGGGATATTAACACGTGCTTGAGGCGGAGAGTGTGGATCTGTAACAGCGAGGCGGCGTATTGTATCTTCACGTAGTTTTTCACGCCAAACTTGTGCCCATCCTAAAAAGACGCGTTGATCTCCTGTAAGTCCATTAAGAATAGGTGCAGGCTTACCGTGAAGAGAGGCATGATAGGCATCAAGGGCGAGAGTTAACCCGCCAAGGTCTGCTATGTTTTCTCCCATAGTGAGTTTTCCATTGATGTGAATCCCCGGTAGAATTTCAAAAGCATCGTATTGTGCGGCAAGTTTGTTTGCGAGTTTGTTAAAGCGCTCTTCATCTTTTTTGGTCCACCAATTTTTAAGGCATCCATGTTCGTCAAATTGTCGTCCCTCATCATCGAAAGAATGGGTCATTTCATGCCCAATAACGCCTCCGATAGCACCATAATTAACGGCGTCATCAGCTTTAGGGTTAAAAAATGGTGGTTGAAGAATAGCAGCGGGAAAAACGACTTCAACAAAAAGTGGATTATTATAGGCATTGACGGTTTGCGGCGTCATATCCCATTCGTTTCGATCAACAGGGCGTCCTAATCGATTGAGCCAATAGTGCCATTCATAGGCAATACCGTTACGTGCATTACCGTAGACGTTGCCTTGACGAATAACAAGGTTTTCGTAACTGCGCCATGTGTTAGGGTAGCCGACTTGAATTTCAAAATGATCAAGTTTACGTAAAGCAGCTTCTTTTGTAGAAGGGCTCATCCAACTATTGTTTTGTAATCTTACACGAAAAGCGTTTTTAAGATCGGCTGTGAGTTTTTGCATTGCAGTACGGCTTTGTGGTGGAAAATACTGTTGCACATAAACTTTACCGAGAGCCATTCCCATAGCGGCATTGGTGGCTTTAACACCACGTTTCCAACGGGCAGGGAGAGCAGGCTGACCAGAGAGAGCACGGGTAAAAGTAAAGCGCGTTTGTACAAAACGATCGGGAAGGTAAGTTGTCGCATTATCGACTAAATGAAAAGCAAGCCACGCTTTTAACGTGTTAATATCTGTTGTGGAGAGAATATGTGCCTCCTCTATAATTGCTGATGGTTGTCCAACAATAAGATGGGCATGGTCAACAACAGAGGGAGGGAGATCAGCTGCTAAAAGCCATGCTGTCCAATTAAAGCCTGAAGTTTTTGTTGAAAGTTCAGCCACTGTCATCGGGTTATAAGTTTTTTGTGGGTCACGCAAATCAGCACGTGCCCAATGGACTTGGGCTAATTTTGTTTCAAAAGCAACGATGTTTTGAGCTGCCTCTTTTGCTTCAGGCCAGTGAATAAGGGTAAGAGCTTGTTCAATATAGATTTGATAGGCAGCTTTTTTAGCCTTAAATGCAGGTTTGAGGTAATAGTCTCTATCGGGCAGACCCAATCCAGACTGATCAAGGTTCAATGTATAGCGCGTTGGATTTTTAGCATCAGGGTTGATACTTAAAGCAAAGGGTGCAAATTGAAACCCTAGAGGAGAGGTGCCGGTTAGTCGAGCAAAATCAGCCATATTTTTAACCATGTGAATGGCGGAGAGATCAGGCGTGAGGGGCTTAATTCCTTGTTGCTCAATATGGGCTTTATCCATATAAGAGGCGTAAAAAGTACCTAGTTTTTCTTCAGAAGTGTGGGGTATAGCAACATTATGATGCGCTGCGAGGTCCTCTAAAATGGTTTTCTCACGTGAAAGAGAGAGTTCAGATAACATATTAAACGGACCATAACTGGTCATATCTGGGGGAATTGTTAGTTTTTCGAGATAAGTACCATTAGCATAGAGGAAAAAATTATTGCCCGGCAGAATATGCAGATCCCGCCCAGCAAGATTAACGCCCCATGGGGCAAAAGCCTCTTCTTCAGCTTGATTACTGTTGGGGACAGTATGGGATGATTTGAGAGAAGAGCTCGCGGGTTTAGCCATAACATCATGTGTAGTTACTAAGCCAAGAGATGCCGTTAAGAATGTGTAAGAGAGAAAATTTTTGAGAGAAAATTGAAACATTGACTAAAGTTCTCTTTGTTCTAGGTAAAGTAGGAGATAGTTGGTTGTATATGAAATGTTAGCATACTTCGTTAGTATACTACACGTAAGAAATATGTTTTTTCAGTAAATAAGAGAGTAGAAGACTTGATATAAGAAGTATCCACAACCATCAAGGTATAGTGAATAATGAAAGAGAAATTTTTACTAATCCAAGTATTAAGAGCCTATGTGTGTGTTAGTTCTTTATAACCATCTGTTTGGTGATTTTTAGGTAATTTTGTTCAAGGAAATATTTATTCTGATTTTCTAATAAAGTTTCTTTTTGACCCTTTAGGTATTGATACTGGAGATTTAGGTGTTGTTTAATTCTTTTTAATTAGTGGTTTTGTGATTACGATGGTGGGGATACGAGAAAGTCGCTTTGAATTTATCGTCAAACGGTTTTTTAGGATATTTCCACCTATCCTTTTTTCTCTTATTGTCGTGTTGAGCGTTGTAGCTGCTGCTTTGTCTTTTTTTCCAACAAAATTGGTAGAGGCAAATTGTTTTATGTTACCGCAGTGGGGCGTTTTTTCGTGGGATAGTTTTAATATATCTACGTTTTTGGAAAATTTATTTTTAATCAGTCCAGACTTTAATGGTGTGATGTGGACGTTAAGGTTCGAGGCTACGTTTTATGTTTTAGTCTTTTTATTTTTGCCGTTGCTCAAAAACAAACCTACGCAATTTTATACGCTTATTAGTTTGATTTATACTGTAGTTTGCACCTTAAAACATAAGGGGGTGGAAGTCTACTTAATTTTAGGCAGTCTTTTTTACCTTATGGTACGATAAGAAAATAAAAACAATTCCTTTTACCCTGATAACAGGCGTATTTTTAGCGTTACTCTCAAAATATGGTTGGTGGTTATGGTATTCATGTATGGCTTTTCTACGGTTTATTAGCGTTAAGTGTGTATGCGAATCATAAAATATACCCGTTCATAAGGCGTTAGTTTATTTGGGGAATATCAGTTACTCCGCTTATCTTAATCATCTGACAATAGGGTTTATTGTAACAAAAATTGCGGTTTCTTATATTGGTTGTAGTAGTAACAAGTTTTTGCTTATTTTTGTTATGATGCTTTTATTGGTTTTTGGAATTAGCTCTTTTTCGTATAAATATATTGAACAACCTTCGCAACGTTTGGCAAGAAAACTCATTAAAGAAGTTTCCTACAACTCTCCAGTCATAAAAATTTCTCTGTGTTTTGCTGCAGCGTTGCCTTTTTGTTTGTTCCTTATTTATCGTGTGGTTCAGCACTTCTTTTAATTGTGCTCTTACGTCTTTCAATCTGACTTTTTATTGAAAAATCAGAATATGGCAGAACAACAACGCTTCAATGTTCGGGTTGCAGGGAGTGATATTGCCGTTAGCAGTATAGGTCCTTATTGCCAGCAAAATACCCAAGAGGCAAAGACTCTTATTCTCATTCATGGACTGGGAGGTAGCCAAGAAAGTTGGCAGATGATTCTCCCCCAACTGGTACAAAGGCATCGTGTTGTGCGTTTTGATTTACCTGCTCATGGTTCCTCGTCTTGTGCTTTAGAAAGTGGAGATCTGTTTGCATTAACAACGCTTGTGAGTGATCTTATCGATGTGTTAGGGCTTTCTTGTGTACATATATTAGGGCATTCTCTTGGAGGCGCTATTGCTTTACGTTTATTAGCTATGTACCCACAAAAAGTGCGGAGTTTGTGTCTGCTTGCTCCCGTTGGGTTAGGGAGTAGGGTGACTATGGAATTTGTGTCGGGACTATCGGAAGTGACTTCTGCGGAGGCTATGCAAGTCCTTATGGCTATGGCAACTTACGTACCTCTTGTTGGGATTCGGGCAGCACAAGTGCTTGTACGGCGTTTAGAAAAACCCGGGGTACGTGAGACGTTACGCAAAATAGTACATGCTTGTTTTACTCCCACAGGGGAGGTAGAAAATTTGAGATCTATTTTTGAACAGGCACAAGTGCCGATTCATCTGATTTGGGGAAAAGAAGATCATATCGTACCTTATAACCACTCTTTTTTTATACAACAAAAAAGAAAAGAGCTTTTACCCTATGTGCTTCTACCAGGTACAGGACATTTACCGCATCTTGAACAATCTCAACATGTGGCACAAAATATAGAAGAGTTTTTGATAAAATGTTGTGAGACAAATTAATGAGTAGCTGTTAGGTCAATGATCCCTATATTACCGTTTTCAGTACCATATCCTAAAAGACAGCCATCAGGGCTATACGTTAAAGCTGTGACAGAACCAATAGTGTCCAGTGAGACAGGGAGAACGCGTTGCGTTGAAAGTTCAAAAAGCAATACCATACCGTTTTCAAATCCTGCAGCGAGGACTTCTTGTGTAGGGTGAAAAGCTACTTGCGTACATAAAAGAGTGTTATCAATCCCGGGAAGTTCTATAGGCGGTTTACCAATAGGACCATCATCGCCATGAAAAGGCCAAACCACAACGACAGGAGCACCGCTTGTTGCAAGCCACTCTCCATTATGAGAAAACGACAAAGATCGTACTTTAGCAGGATAACCACTCATTCGCATGTTGTGTCCATCAGAGAGACGCCAACCATGCAAATCGTTTTCTTGCATAGCCGTTACAACTGATTTTCCTTGTGGGTGTATAGCAATACTTAAATGACTTCCTTTCCACTCCAAGAATCGTGGTGTGTCAGCGTTAGTATCTGTGTTTGTGTGAGATTGCGTTGTCCAGAGAGACACACCATTATAATGTGAAACTGCAAGATATTTGCCATGAGGGTCAAAAACAATACCGCCCACAGCTGAAGAGTGTTCCAAAGTGCGGAGAATTGTTTTTCCGGTTGCTTCTCGTAGTTCTACCTGTTTACCAGAGGCAACAGCTATGAGATCTGTTTGTTTCTCTTTTCCTGTAAAACTTGTAATGTGTTCTACCCAACGACGGATTTTTCCCAGTTCTTCAACAGTATGAGAGGGTGTTAAGCGACACAAACGTCCATCATCTCCTCCCGTAAGAACACTCTGAGACTGTGTATCCATAGAAAGGGCGAGAATAGGACCATCGTGGATGGGAGTTGTTATCCATTGTTCGGGTGTTCGTAGAGTCGCACGAAGAATAGTAATAATCTCTCCCAAAGCTGTTGCAAAAACAAAACGACTTGAATCACGCGTTGCTATGCAAGCAGTAATTTCACTTTCTGTTTGTTGTTGTGCGCCACGGGTTTGAACTAATGCGGCGAGGTTATGATGCGTACTCATGGGACATACTTATGAGGCAAGACAATTTTCAAAATCTTGGCGTAGCTGATCATGATTCAGGTGACGCCCAATAAAAACAAGTCGACTTTCACGGGGTTCGTTGGGTTTCCATGGTCCAATACTGTCGCCATCTATCATCATATGTACTGCTTGAAAGGCAAAGCGATCAGATTGTCCTGCAAAGTCTAAAATACCTTTAGTACGGAGAATATCCGCTCCTTTTTCTTGCAGTAAAGATCCGATCCATGCTTGAAAACGTGTCATGTCTAACGGTTTATGAAGTGTAAGAGAAATGCTAGAAATATCTTTCTCGTGGTGATGTTTATGTCCTTCAAGGAAATTTGGTGTTGTTTCAAGCACACGTTCAAGATCAAAACTTCCTTTATCAAGAATATCACTTAAGGAAACATCTCCTTTGCGCGCATGGTGGATAGGGGATAGAGCATTTAAACTGCGTAGAGTTTTTTCGATAGTGTTGAGAGTTTCTGTATTAACAAGGTCAATTTTATTGAGAATAATTACATCGGCAAAAGCAATTTGTTCGCGTGCTTCTGTACTTTCGTGGAGGGTTTGGAGAATGTTATAAGCATCAACGACCGTCACAATTGCATCAAGTCGTGTTTTTTTGCGTATATCTTCATCAACAAAAAAGGTTTGTGCTACAGGGGCAGGGTCAGCAAGCCCTGTTGTTTCAATAATAATGCCATCAAGGCGGTTTCGTCTCCGTAGAAGACCATTGAGGATACGGATAAGGTCACCCCTCACAGTGCAACACACACAGCCATTATTCATTTCAAAAATTTCTTCATCGGTATCAACAACAAGGTCATTATCAACACCGAGTTCACCAAACTCATTGATAACCACAGCATATTTGCGACCATGTTGTGCTGTGAGAATATGGTTGAGAAGTGTTGTTTTGCCAGCACCAAGAAAACCGGTAAGAACAGTAACAGGTAAACGATCAATATTTTTTATAGCAGTTGATGGGGGTGTGTTGGGCATAATAAGGATATCTCCGTTGAATGATGAAACCGAACTATATTCTAAAAAGCTAAAAAAGTATGGGTGAAAGATTAGTGATTGATTGCTGGGGATAGGATTATTGTTGCGCGATGGGAAGCTATCGATTTGTTGGGATCTATTGATCGTAAAAAGATAAGAGCAAGCGCTCCATAGAGGGCATGATTGCAAAGGAGACGTGAAACACCAAAAGCCAAAAAGGCACTTGCCATAATTGCTAAAGTAATTTCCTGATTATCGCACATTTCCATAACAATAATGGTAGCGGTGAGTGGTGATTGTGTAACCGCAGAAAAATAGGCAACAGTGCCGAGGAGAACCACAGCTTCTGGTGGGGTATGGGGGAGAAAATGTTCGAGCCATGCTCCCATGCCAGCACCTATTGAAAGAGAAGGAGCAAATAATCCTCCAGGAATACCTGAACAATAGGAAATAAAAGTAGCCAATAATTTAAGAATAAAAAAAGACGAATCGTAACTGCCTGTTTCCATAATAATATCACGGGCTTGACGGTACCCTGTACCATAGACTGCACCACCTGATAAAAGCCCAATGATGCTTAAGGCTAACCCACAGAAGGCGGCAAAGCAGAGTGGATGATGGGTAATGAAAGCACCGATTTTACCTGGAAGACCACGAGAAAAACGAATGAGTAAAAGCGAAAATGTACCACCAGCTAGTCCACCAAAAACACCACAGACGAGAACAGCAAACCATCCTACTGCGGGTAGAACAATGGAATGAACATGACCGAAATAGGTGTAATTACCAACAAGCGAGATGGCTGTAATACCAGAAATAATAACACAAGTTAACATAACGCCACTCGTATGTTGTTTAAAGGAACGGGAGAGTTCTTCAATGCCAAATACAATACCAGCAAGAGGAGTGTTGAATGCAGCAGCAACACCAGCAGCAGCTCCAGCTTTAATAAGTGCACGTTCATAACTGGTATTAGTTATTTTGGCAAAATGTCCAACAGCGTGCATGATTGACGCTCCGATTTGTACAGTGGGTCCTTCTCTTCCAATAGAGGCACCAATAAGCAAACCGAAACATGTTAAAAAAATCTTTGCGAGTGCGATGCGTAGTGAAAGGATTTTATTGACAGCTTCCATATCATAGAGACGTATACAGGCAATAGCTTGGGGAATACCGCTGCCTTGTGCTCCGCGAAACCATGTGCGTGTAACCCACAAGGAAAAGACGAGACCTGATGGTGTAATCAATAACATTAACCATGGGTGACTTTGTGTTGTAAAACTGCAGAGTCGTGTTGCTAAATTAGCAGTTTTGGCAAAGGCAACAGCGGTAATACCAACAATAACAGCCCCGAACCAATAAAAAAATTCATGCCGCAAATTTAAAGTTCTGTTTTGCATATACTTGACAAAGTAATGGGTAAATTGAGACGAGGAAAACAAAAGGAAAGACTTTCGAGAGTAATCAACCTAGAATTCAATCTGGAATCTAGTAATGGAAACGCGTACGCTTATGTTAAAATGTTTTTTGAGAGAGTAACAAGAGAGGAGGTGAAATTTATTCTAGGTGTTGCTTTTTGGTAACATATGTTTTGATGACATGATACGTAGTTATTTTCTTTATATAAATACACAATAGAAATGTTACTTTGTAGTATTAAAAATAATACCTTCATGTTTGGCTAAAAAATCAGGTTCAACATGGATATGTACAAGAGTGTCTCCCATACGGGCATGTAAGGCTTCTTCTATGCGATCGCAAATATCATGCGCTTGTGTAACGCTCATACTACCAGGAACGACCATATGAAAATCCAAAAATGTCATAGCTCCAACAATACGGGTACGAATATCGTGTACTTCAATGGCACCTTGTCCATTTTCAGTAATAATAGTGCGGATCTGTTGAAACGTCTCAGCGTCTGGAGCTTGGTCCATTAAACCGGCTATGGAATCTCGCATGACCTCCCAACCTGCGTGGAGTACGTTAAGGGCAACAAATCCGGCAAGAATGGCATCGAGCCTTTCCCAGCCAGTGATACAAACAAGACCTACTCCAATAACAAGTGCAGCCCCTGTCCAAACATCTGATAAAACATGTTTTCCTCCTGCAATCAGGGCAGGGGAACGCCGCTGACGCCCCGTATGTACCATAATTATTCCCCAAAAGAAATTAAGGATGGTGGCGATACCACTGAGTGCTAATCCTTTCCATGGAGCAAGTAAAGGGTGCGGGTTAAACCAATCTTTTAGAGCGTCATGTCCAATAACAAAGGCTGTAATGGTAACAAGGGTACCTTCCGCAACAGCAGAAAGATATTCCGCTTTATAATGACCGTAAGTATGGTTATGGTCTGCAGGTTGTTCAACGATACTTAAGGCCCAGAGACCACTTATAGCGGCAATAACATTGATAATCGTTTCTATCGCGTCAGCGTAGAGAGCGATACTATCACTGAAAAGATAAGCTGCGTATTTAATACATAGTACCAATAGGCTTACGGCAAGGCTGATAAAAGCAATGCCTTTATTGCTTTGAGGGAGGGGAAGAGACATCATATGAAAATGGGAGACGAAAAAGCGCTAAACTGTGTGTGAATGTGTAAGATGACAGAAAGGAGCGTAATCTTGTGTTTCAATTTGTACAGTAGAATGATCAATACCAAAACGTTGATGTAATGTGCTAACAACATCGCCGAGAAGTTTTGTTTCCTCTTGTGGCGTTAACGGCACTGATGGACGAACAAGGTGAACAGTCAGTGCAGTTTCTGTTGTGCTGATGGGCCAAATATGCAAAGCATGGAAATCAATAATACCTGGAATCTCTCGTAAATAGGTTTTTAGCCCGTGAGCGTTGATTTTTTGGGGTACGGCATCAAGTGTCATATGAAAGGATTCTTTCAATAAAGACCAGCTGCCAAAGCCTATAGCGCCAGCAATAATGAGGCTCAACGCAGGATCAATCCAATGAAATCCTGTAAGGAGAATAAGCCCTCCTGCGATAACCACAGAAAAAGAACTGAGTGCATCAAATAACATATGAAGAAAAACCCCACGAATATTGAGATCGTCTTTTTGTCCAAAAGAAAATAGCATTGCAGAAATCCCATTGACTATAATACCGAGTGCGGCAACGATCATCATACTGCTTTCTGTTGGTAAGGGTGTTATAGGGTTTAGTAAGCGTGGAATAGCAACCCACACGATACCACCGGCAACGATAACAAGGACGAGAGCATTAACAAAAGCGACAAGAATGGAGAATCGGCATAGCCCATAGGTAAAAAGGGCTGAAGGCTTCTTGTGAGAGAGATAATTAGCAAGCCAAGCAGCACCTAGAGTAATAACATCAAAAAGGTTGTGGCCAGCATCGGCTAAGAGCGAAAGAGAATGACTAAACACACCCCAAAGGGATTCTACAATAAGGTAAGCAGCATTAGCACTAATACCGAGAACTAAGGCTTTCCCAAAGGACGTTGGCACATGAGCATGGTAATGACCATGATGATTGTGTGTATGGTTATGACAACTATGGTGGTGTGGAGAGGGGTGGTCTGACGAGGGCATTGTTGAGGGATGTCTTATATAAAACAAGGAGTAGGAAGGATTAAGTGTACAGTGAGATGAGAAAGTAATAGGAGCAAAGCTTTATTCTACACCACAATGGGAGTTTCTTAAATAATTTCAAAAAAAAAACGATTTATAGAAAATAATATAAAAAATAATAACCTTATGAAGGAAAGAGTTTTCCTTTTAGAAGAGGTCTTCTATTTTGTTGAACAGATTTCCACGCTAAGACTTAAAAAAATAATCTATAAATGATTTTGTTTTTTTAAGATGGGTTTTCTATGATTAGACTAACTGAATTACGCTTACCACTTGATCATTCTTCTGATGCATTGGTTTATGCAATTTGCCATCGGTTGAATATTTCTCGTGATGCTTTAGAAAATTTTACCATTTTTCGACGGGGATACGATGCTCGTAAGCGTGGTGCTATTCAGTTAGTTTACACGCTAGATTGTGTTGTGCGTGATGAAGCGCTTGTTTTGTCTTGTTATAAAGAGATGCATCCTCAGGATAGGCGCGTGTTCTCTACACCAGAAATGACATGGCGTGAACCTATTGAATCCATAAAGCATGGTGTTCATGGAGCAAAATATCCTCAATATCAGCGTCCTGTTATTGTAGGTGCTGGCCCGTGTGGTTTTATGGCAGCGTTGATTTTAGCGCGTATGGGGTTACGCCCGATTGTGCTTGAACGTGGCAAACCAGTACGAGAGCGTACAAAAGATACGTTTGCTTTTTGGCGACGTGCTCAATTGACACCTGAGAGTAATGTCCAATTTGGAGAGGGAGGAGCAGGAACGTTTTCTGACGGTAAATTATTTAGTAGGGTGCGTGATCCACGCTTTTTAGGGCGTAAAGTGCTGGAAGAATTTGTTAAGGCAGGGGCACCAGAGGATATTTTATATTTAGCTCATCCGCATATTGGTACATTTCGTTTGGTATCTATGGTTGAGCATATTCGACGTGAAATTGAAAAATCTGGCGGAGAATATCGTTTTCAGTCTCGTGTAGAAGAGCTTTTATTAAAGCCACAGACACGGCACGTATGGGGAGTACGTTTGGCTAATGGTGGAGTGCTTGAAACAGATCATATTATTTTGGCGATAGGGCATAGTGCACGCGATACATTTTCTCTCTTGCATGCACAGAAGGTTGAGATGGAGGCTAAATCGTTTTCAATGGGTGTGCGCATAGAACATCCTCAATCGATGATTGACGCGGCACAATTTGGTAGTTGTGCAGGGAATAGCCGATTAGGGGCAGCAGAATATCAACTTGTACATCATAGTAGGTGTAGTGGGCGAGGTGTTTATTCTTTTTGTATGTGCCCGGGAGGGACAGTCGTTGCAGCAACATCAGAGGAAAAGAGTGTGGTGACGAATGGGATGAGCCAATATTCCCGAGCGGAACGGAATGCGAATGCAGCACTTGTTGTCGAGCTACGCCCTGGGGAAGATTATCCTAATACACCTCTCGCGGGAATCGCTTTTCAGCGTTATTGGGAGCAACAAGCTTTTCTTATAGGAGGGGAAGGGTATTATGCACCTGTTCAGCGTGTGGGAGATTTTTTGAAAGGGCAGCCTTCTCTTTCGCTAGGAGGCGTTGAAGCTTCTTACAAACCCGGTGTAACACCTACGAATTTGGAAAACTGTCTCCCTAAAAACATTGTTCAGGCTTTGCGTGAGGCCTTACCAGAGTTTGCGCAAAAAATTCGCGGCTACACAATGGAAGATGCTGTGATGACAGGCGTTGAAACGCGTACATCATCACCGCTTCGTATTCTTCGCGGACTTGATGGGCAATCTATCAATACACCAGGGCTATATCCTGCGGGTGAAGGAGCAGGATATGCAGGGGGAATTTTATCAGCGGCAATGGATGGGATTCGTATTGCGGAAGTGGTAGCACAATCTATAGTTGGTATGCCTGCTCACATAAAGCAATAGAGCGTTTATGTCTGCTATGTCTGCGTGGCTAAAAAACGCTCAACACAGGCTAAAAAACATTTTGGTGCATCAGCATGTACCCAATGATCTGCGCCCTCAATGCTTTCTAATGTATAATTTGGAAATAGGCGCTGCATAATGGGGTAGTTGTCAGGGTGTATATAGGGTGAGTTTTCTCCTTTGATGAAAAGGGTTGGGCCAGTATAATAGGCATTTTCAGGAATAGAGGGCCAATCCATGATGAGGGGTAGAGCTGTTAGAATATCATCAAGTCCAATACTCCAACCCGGGTTATCGCCTAAGTGGATATTTTGTATCATGAGCTGTCTTACAGCGTTATCAGGGATAACCGATTGTAACAACGTATTGGCTTCGTGTAAGTCAAGCTTTGGTGGAAAAACAACTGTTTCTAATTTTTGTGGTAAATCTAATGAAGAAAAACCACCACGCCCGGGGGCTATATCAACAATAATAAGGCTCTTAACGATGTCTGGGTGCAATAATGCTAACATCATGGCAGTTTTGCCACCCATGGAATGTCCAAGGAGCGTACAAGATTCTGTTGTGTAATGGCGTAGAGTTTCGTACACGTCATTTGCCATAATGGGGTAAGACATGGGTCCATGTGGACTTTCGCCGTGGTTGCGAAGGTCAAGGGCTAATGTGCGATGTGTTGTGGCAAGACGGCGTTGTACAAAACCTAAATTACGGGCACGACCAAATAATCCATGGAGAAAGACAAGAGGGGTATCATTACATAAGGCAGAAGGTTCTGGCGTTTGTTCAATAACATTGAGTAACATGAGATAATCCTTTTGTGAAACGACAACGGTAAAGGAGCTATAATGAAGGCCAATAAAGTCGTGTAGGCTGTTATCTTATATGTATGATGTTTTATGAAGGATAAGTTGTGTATAGCACTTTTGAAAACATAGTATAAGATTTATTTTTATACGAAAAAATGAGGAAGTGTAAAAAAATAATGATGATAGATATTGATTTGTCTCAAGACGAAATTCAGCGTTATTCCCGACATATTCTGTTACGAGAATTAGGGGGAAAGGGGCAGGTGTCCTTAAAAACAGCCTCTGTCCTTGTTGTGGGGGTTGGTGGACTTGGGTCTGTTGTTGCATTATATTTGGCAGCAGCAGGGGTTGGGCGTATTGGTTTAATTGATGATGATAAAGTGGAGTTATCTAATCTTCAGAGGCAGATTTTATATGATACAGCTTCTATAGAGCAGAAAAAGGTTTCTGTAGCCGCAAAGAAATTGGAGGCGCTTAATCCGCATGTTTGTGTTGAGGTATGGGATAAGTGTTTAGATACGGCAGGAGCTTTGGACATTATTCAACACTATGATCTTGTATGTGATGGATCCGATAATTTTGAAACACGTTATTCTGTTAATGCGGCGTGTGTTCAAGCCCATAAACCACTGATTGTTGCAGCAGTACAAGGGTTTGGTGGGCAGATTACAGCTTTTCGTCCACAACAAGGATGTTATCATTGTCTTTATCCGCAAGAGTCAGGATCTGCTGATGTGCCGACATGTTCTCAAGCAGGTGTCTTAGGGGCTGTTGTGGGTCTTATGGGGACGATGCAAGCAACAGAAGCGCTTAAAGAATTAGCGGGGCTTGGTACATCGTTGGTGGGGCGTTTAGTCTGTTTAGACGCTCTGGTAATGCGTTTTTCAGAAATACCAGTGGGGATTGATCCGTGTTGTTCTGTATGTAGAAGTGGTTTTATTCGGAAATAGACAAATGCGAGAACCTCTTACCTGTTCTGATTTAGCGATTATCGTAGTTAATGCAGAGTATGAACGTTTACATGCGGCATTTATGATAGCGGCAACAACGATGGCTATTGGAATACGTGTCGTTATGTTTGGTATGGGGGCAGGTGTGGCGGCTTTCTGCTCTGATTGGCAAGGGGTTACTTCTTTTTCTATGGAGGAGGTACGTAGGCAGAAAGCGGGTGTAGCAGGATTAGAAGAGCTACGTACCGCAGTCATAGAAATGGGAGGAGAACTCATGGTGTGTGAGTCTGGTGTGAAAGTTATGGGGTTAGAGAGTGACGCTTTATTAAAAGAGGTAAGGTGTCTTGGATTGGTGTGCTTTTTGGAATATGGGGGAACGTGTCGACAACTTGTTTTCTAAAGTGCGGGGATATTATTTCGTTTTTATTTGGTATATTACTTTGATACACTTTTAACTTCTACAATATATAAGCATTGGATGGTTTTATGTCAGTCTATTCTTTTTCGAGTCCATTAAAACTATTTTTGTGTGTATCCGGGTGTTTTGTTATGTTTCCGGTGTTTTCTGTCTATGCTTCTGAAAAACACCATCACCACGCTATGCACTCTTCTCACGTAAAAGGACACACATATCATGTGGACGTCAGGCATAATAAATATGTTTCTACAAAGCAACAGAGAGAAAAGAGTAAGTTTGTAAGCAACCGAAATCGTGCTTTTATTGCTGCTGCAGGGAGTGTTGGAGCAGTAGCGGTTACTGCTTCTGCGATGGCAGGACCCACTTCCTCTGCATCATCTTCTGATTTACCTATGGCGGCTATTGAGCATAGAGGGTCAACAAAGGGGACAGTAACAGGGTTGCCGTTACCACGTTATGCAGCATTGCGTGCTGACGAAGTAAATATACGTGTCGGACCAGGAGAAAGGTTTCCTATTCTTTGGGTTTATCATCGTCGGGGCTTGCCTGTACGAATTGAGCGCGAATTTGATACTTGGCGTCTTGTTGAAGATGAGAGTGGGCAAAAGGGCTGGGTGCAACAGGCGATACTTGTCAATAACCGTGATTTTTTGGTGCCTGGGGATAAAACAGCTATTTCTTCTGGAGATGGGAAAGATGTTACGTCGGGTCACACAAAGAGTCGTGTGGTTGGTTATGTTTTAAATCAATCTAAAGCGCGTGCCATGCACGGTGTTATCTTTATGTATGAGAATGCACAAGATACAGCCCCTATTGTTGCCGTATTGCAGCCTGGTACAGTGGGGAGTATTAAAGCGTGTGCAGCAGAGTCTTCTTGGTGTAAAGTGTCTGTTCACCAATATACAGGGTGGGTTGCACGGAAGGACATTTGGGGTGTGGATAATGGAGAAAGTGTTGGACATTCCACACAATAACCAGGAAACAATAAAATAATTAAATTTATCAGGGAAACTCTAAGAGAACGTTGGTCGTTACTGATAAGGGCTTTTACTTTCTTATTTGCTTGAAAATTGTAAAAGTAAAAAAAGGCTGATGCAGATACACATGCATCAGCCCCTAGAAATCACACCAGAAACCGTTTTACGGCCCTGTGCTAGGTAATCCTGCTTGAAATAGGATTACTTATCAGCCTTAGCAGCATCACCTTCGGCGTCCTTTTTATGGTGCCGGTGGTGCTTGTGATGTTTGTGGTGATCACCAGCATCTGCCTTTTTATCATCATCAGCAGCAGGAGCCGCCGCAGGAGCAGCAGGAGCCGCCGCAGGAGCTGTACCTTCTGCGAAAGAAGGAACAGCAGCACCAAGAAGAACGACGGCAGACAAAGCCGCAAATAAACTACGAGAAGTCATTTTTAAATGTCTCCAAATATAAGGGAACCTACTTTCGTTTAAATACCTACGCAAAGATTTTCTCATTTTCTTTACGCATAGAATCTCAACAAGTAGTATATTATCAATACTCATAATTTTCGCGTAATGTCTAGATTAAAATTTTTGATAAAGTAAAAATATGAGGCAATAAACAGTATATATGTCATATTATTGCTATAATATAGTGTTTGTTTTCGTGCAGACTCTTTTTTAGGATACACGATGACTGTTTATCTAGTTTGATGCAAGCTAATAAAAAGATTGTCGGAATAGAAATGAAGACGTTCTAGGTACAGTATTTATTGTTAATAGTTTCGATTAGGAATACCGCCGTTGTATCGGCACTGTATAAAAGAGCTGTAAAAAAACACATCCCTCTCTTGTGATATTCTGTTACAAGAGAGGGACGACTAAATTTTATTAGCGAGCATGTTTTTTACGCTCGTGTGGATCAAGGTAACGTTTACGAAGACGGATAGCTGATGGAGTGACTTCTATAAGCTCATCATCTTCAATATAGGCAATAGCCTGTTCAAGAGACATACGGCGCGGAGGGGTTAAGAGCAATGCTTCATCTTTACCAGCTGCGCGCATATTGGTAAGTTTCTTTTCACGAACGGGATTGACTTCAAGATCGTTTTCGCGAGAGTGTTCTCCAATAATCATACCTTGGTAAACAGTTTCTCCTGCGTCAATAAATAAAGTTCCTCTGTCTTGTAAAGAAAACAGTGAGTATTGTGTGGTTGTGCCATTTTCCATAGAAATAAGGGAGCCATTACGGCGACTTTCTACTGTTCCTGCATAGGGTCTATAATGTGAGAACAAACGATTCATAAGACCTGTGCCGCGTGTATCCGTTAGAAATTCGCTATGGTATCCAATGAGTCCCCGTGAAGGAATGGTAAACGTAAGCCGTACTTTATCAGCACCAAACGGGCGCATATCCTGCATTTGTCCTTTCCGTAAAGACATTTTCTCAACGACAATGCCCGAATAGGGTTCATCAACATCAATAATCACTTCTTCATACGGCTCTTTACGTTCTCCTGTGTTTTCATCAAGTTGAAAAAGGACACGTGGGCGACCAATTGTGAGTTCAAACCCTTCGCGGCGCATTGTTTCAATGAGTACACCTAATTGCAGTTCACCACGACCAGCTACTTCAAAAGCTTCGCTTTCGGGACTTTCTGTGACGCGGATAGCAATATTACTTTCTGTTTCCTTAAATAAGCGGTCTCGAATTTGCCGTGAAGTAACTTTTTTTCCTTCACGCCCGCCTAATGGACCATCATTGATTCGAAAAGTCATAGAAAGGGTTGGCGGGTCTACAGGAATGGCTTGAAGAGGTAGTTCCTGTTCTGGGGCTGCAATAGTATCAGGAACGGTAGCTTGAGAGAGTCCTGCGACAGCGACAATATCTCCCGCATGTACTTCTTCAACAGGAACACGTTCGAGACCACGAAATGAAAGTAATTTTGTGAGACGACCAGATTCTACAACAGAGCCATCAGCGCGTAATACCTTAACAGGCATATTGATTCGGGCACTTCCTTGTTCTACACGACCTGTCAAAATACGCCCTAAGAAATTATCGCTTTCAAGAATAGTTGCTGTCATGGCAAAAGGTTTTTCTTTATCAAGCGTGGGAGGGGGAACGTGGCGTAAAATTAATTCAAACATAGGGATAAGTGTTTCACGGGGGCCCTCAAGTGTTTCATCAGCCCAGCCTTGGCGTCCTGAAGCATATAGCATAGGGAAATCGAGCTGCTCATCATTAGCACCGAGTGCAGCAAATAAATCAAAAACTTCATTATGAACTTCATCAGGACGGGCATCGTTACGGTCAATCTTATTGATAACAACAATAGGCTTCAATCCACGAGCCAATGCCTTACCAACGACAAATTTTGTTTGAGGTAATGCACCTTCTGCTGAGTCCACCAGTACAATAGCACCGTCAACCATGCTAAGAATACGTTCTACTTCACCGCCAAAATCGGCGTGTCCTGGTGTGTCTATAATATTAATACGTGTATTATTCCAAACAACAGATGTACATTTTGCAAGAATAGTAATACCTCGTTCACGTTCAAGGTCATTGCTGTCCATAGCTCGTTCAGTAACAGCTTGATTTTCACGAAAAGTGCCAGATTGTTTGAGGAGTTCGTCAACAAGTGTTGTTTTTCCATGGTCAACATGGGCAATGATAGCGATATTACGAATGTCCATAAGAGTTTAACCCGATTTTCTGATAAACAATTTCCAAATATGATGTGAGAAACCTGTAACGTTGTAGTAAGGTAAATGTTGAGTTGCTATTAATAAGCAACTACCTGTAAACTACAGTGTTAAGAGTAAGCGTAAATTTAATATCATGAGATTTGTATGTCTGTCACGCTCTATTGATGTATCTTTTTTGTTTAGGTAATGGAGAAAGTTTTTGTTAAATTTAACTAGGGAGGTAAAGTGGGAATCATTGACAAAATATTAAAGTATCTGTCATCTTTTAAAATTTGTTTTTGTCGTATGCCTATGAAGGCACAAATGAAAGTGCAAAATCTCTTCAATGAAGAAGGGGAGAGAATTATAACCCTGAACACTCTACCGTTGTACCATAGTGGTATTGTTGACCATGTAAAAGCGTTATCTTCTCATGACATTATTGCCCAAAGATTGGGGGAGCTGGGCTTTGTGCCTGGGGAGCTGGTTAAGGTTATTGCCTATGGTCCATTAGGGAAAGATCCAATAGCAGTTGAGGTTGGGTTTACACGTTTTGCTTTACGGCGTTCTGAAGCGTGTCGTGTTGTCTTACGTCAAGCTTCTTCTTGTTCTGAAAATTCGGATTCATGAGTACTGTGACGGTTGATAATATTTTTGCAAGGTCGTTGCGTGTAGCATTAGTAGGTAATCCAAATTGTGGTAAGACGGCTCTTTTTAACCAACTTACAGGAAGTCGGCAGAAAGTTGCTAATTATGCTGGTGTAACGGTTGAGCGTAAGAGCGGTTATCTCGTAACGCCACAGGGGCATAAACTGCAGGTGTTAGATCTTCCTGGGACATATAGTCTTGTAGCGACAAGCCCTGATGAGGCTGTAACACGTGATGTGTGTATGGGACGTTACAAAGGAGAGCCCGCTCCTGATTTGTTGGTTTGCGTTATGGCTGCAACGAATTTGCGTTTACATTTACGTTTTTTACTAGAGCTTATTCAGCTAGGTCGTCCTTTAGTGGTTGTGCTCAATATGGCGGATGTTTTAGAAAAACACGGGATTCGCATTGATGTGCCACGGCTTCAGGCAGAGTTAGGCGTGCCTGTTGTAACAGCGATTGGCGTGCGGGCGGGGGGGACAAAAAACTTACTCACTCTATTAGATGCGGTTGTGTCTCAAGAAACTGTACTTCAGTTGCCTCACCCGGCAATGCTTTCAGAGGGGGAAGAAACGGCTTATGTGCATGAACGGGTGCGCCAAATATTGGAAATGTGCGTTACACATGATCATCCTATAGCAATTAAGTTAGAGGAAGTTTTAGATCGCTGGGTGTTACATCCCGTTTGGGGAATGGTCATTCTTTCTATTCTATTATTTATTATGTTTCAGGCTGTGTTTTCGTGGGCACAGCCTTTTATGGATATGATTCAAGACCTCATGAATAAGTTGGGGGTATTAGTTGGTACTTTTTTACCAGAAGGACCTTTACGTGGTTTGATCGTTGAAGGTGTTATTGGTGGGGCGGGGACAGTTGTTGTTTTCTTACCGCAAATTTTGATTTTGTTCTTATGGATTTTAGTGCTTGAAGAATCAGGTTATTTGCCGCGCGCAGCTTTTTTATTAGATGGTTTTATGGCGGCAGCAGGGCTTGGAGGACGTTCTTTTATTCCGTTATTGTCAAGTTTTGCGTGTGCTGTTCCGGGTATTATGGCGACACGAACTATTCAACACGCGCGTGATAGAATGGTCACGATTTTGATTGCACCGTTAATGACATGTTCAGCACGTTTGCCTATTTATGCCCTGTTAATCGGTGCCTTTGTGCCTAATAAAGCAGTTATGGGCGTGTTTAATGTACAAGGTCTAGTTTTGTTTATACTCTATATCGCGGGTATTCTAAGTGCATTGATCGTGGCACGTATTCTTAAAAAAAAGGGAGAGGAACATTTTCTATTAATGGAGTTGCCAAATTATCATTGGCCTAGCCTACGTAATGTTGGTTTGGAGTTATGGCAACGCGCGCATATTTTTCTTTCTCGCGTTGGTACAATTATTGTAACCTTGAGCATACTTCTTTGGGCACTTTCTAGCTTTCCTGCGCCCCCGCCTGGGGCAACAGGAGCAGCGTTAGATTGGAGTTTAGCAGGGCGTATAGGACATGTACTTGTTCCTATTTTTAGTCCTATTGGATTTAATTGGCAAATTTGTGTTGCCCTGATAGTTGGTCTTGCTGCGCGGGAAGTTGCTGTTGGTGCTTTAGGGACAGTGTACGCTATTGCCGCTTCTGAAAGTGATGTTTCTGGAAGTTTAATGCCATTATTGTCAGCACAATGGGGGTTAGCGACGGCATTTTCCCTGTTGGCTTGGTATGTCTATGCGCCACAATGTCTTTCGACATTAGCGATTATCCGTCGAGAAACAGGATCATGGCGGATGGTTTGGATAACGATGGTTTATTTGTTTGCTTTTGCGTATGGTGCTGCGTTTTTAACGTATCATGTTACGTGTTGGTTGATAGGGTAAAGAGAGGTTTGTGATGTTACAATGGGTTATAACAGGCGGTGTTGTGTTGGTATGTATAGGGTTTTGGTTGAAGAAGTTAATGCCAAGAGTTTACGCTACAGTGTGTTGGCAACTGGCAAATCAATTAAAACGGTGGGGTGTTTTACCACGTTTGCAAAAGCGCTTAGAACGTCGTCCTGTATCAACAGGGTGCGGAAGTTGTCGGTCATGTGACCGTAACTGTCACTAAAGTGAGTCAAGGAACGTTTTAGAGAAATAGAAAATGGTTCAAACAGTAAGTTTTTTAGTGGAGGGGATGTCTTGTACGAGTTGTGCAGTGAGATTAGAAAAGATTTTGAACCAATTAGACAATGTGCAAGCTTCTGTAAATTTTGCGACGACACGTGTACAAGTCAGTATTCCTGAAGGAGAAAAGATAAAGAACGTAATTGCCGCTATCGATAAAGCGGGGTTTAGCGTTGTTTTTGATACTGTTGACCTTACTTTGACGGGCTTAAGTTGTGCTTCTTGTGTGAGCAAAGTAGAGAAATTACTTAATGCATTGCCATCTGTACAAACTTCGGTGTCTTTAATGACGGAACGTGCGCATATTCAATTTATTTCTGGTATCGTGAGCGTGGCTTCTCTTGTTGCTGTTGTTGAAAAAGGAGGGTACGGTGCAGAGGTTTATCATCCTGCTTCTGATGGAGCGAGTGAAGAAGACGAGACCGATCGTCATGTTCTAGAATGGAGATCAAGATTACGCGATTTTTGGCTTGCCTTGCTGTTTACACTGCCTTTTTTTGCGCAAATGATGGGTACGATGTTAGGGATACATCAACTAGAAATGTCGCGGATGCTACAGTTAATTATGGCTGCCATTATCATATTTTGGTGTGGGCGTGGTTTACACCTAGCGGCTTGGCACGCTTTAAAAACGGGGTCAGCAACGATGGATGTCCTTATTGTGACAGGAGCTGATATCGCATGGTTCTTTAGTAGTGTTGTTACGATATTTGGGTTTCGGCAGCCGGTTTATTTTGAATCAGGTATTTTTGTTGTGACATTTGTTTTGTTAGGTCGTGTGCTGGAAAGTAGAGCACGCTCACATGCAAGAGCGGGTATGAAAAGCTTACTCAAACTTCAGCCCCGTGTTGCTCATATTGAACAAAATGGTGAGGAAATTGATAAGCCTATTTCTCAAATTGTTGTAGGGGATGTCTTTATTGTGCGCCCTGGTGAGTCAGTGCCGGTCGACGGTATTGTGCTTTCTGGTGTCTCAGAGTTAAACGAAGCGATGTTAACAGGTGAGAGTTTGCCTGTTGTTAAAAAGGAGGGAACGAATGTCTATGCTGGTACACTAAACCAAACCGGCACCCTTCGAGTAGAGGCAACACAAGTTGGATCACAAACTGTATTGGCGAGCATCGTCCGTATGGTGCAAGAGGCTCAGGGAAGTAAGGCTCATGTACAAAGATTGGTTGATAAAATTTCGGCAATATTTGTTCAGGCTGTTTTAGGGCTTTCTGCTTTAACTTTTGTGATGTGGTGGATCATTGGAGGTGATTTGAGCCGTAGTGTGCTTGATGCTGTTGCGGTTTTGGTTGTTGCGTGTCCTTGTTCTTTTGGATTAGCAACGCCGACAGCTATTATGGTTGGTACAGCCCTTGGTGCACGCGAGGGAATTCTCTTTAGAAATGTTAATGCGTTAGAGCAAGCTTGTCGTCTAACGGCTTTAGTAATGGATAAAACAGGTACTCTAACTTTAGGACAACCAAGTGTTGTAGAGGTAAAACATTGTGAGGGGTGGAACGAAAAACAATTATTAACGTTTGCAAGTGCTTTGGAGCGTCATTCAGAGCATCCTCTTGCACGAGCTATTGTTGATTATATCCGTAAAAAGGGAATAGCTGCGCCTACAATTGATGATTTTCAGGCTATTCCTGGACTTGGGGTTCGTGGCATGGTTGAAGGGCAACAAGTTGCCCTTGGCTCTCCTCAATTTCTTTTTGAAATAGGCTGTGTTGTCGACGAATCTCTTATTTATGATTGGCAAGAACAAGGTTTTACAGTTGTTGGAATTAGTTGCGAGAAACAGAGTGTTGGATATTTTGCGCTGGCAGATCAGATTCGACCAGAAGCCTACTCCGCTGTTCAGCTTTTTAAACAACGCGGTCTTCATACAGTGATGCTTACAGGAGATAACGAACGCTCTGCGCGTGTTGTAGGGGCACGCGTGGGGATAAAGGATGTGTATTCAGGTGTTCTTCCTAGCCAAAAAGCCGAAGTGGTTGAGCGGTTAAAAGGTGAAAAATACGTTGTTGGTATGGTCGGAGATGGTTTGAATGATGCGCCTGCTCTTGCGGCTGCGGATGTTGGCTTTGCGATTGGGGCAGGGGTTGATGTTGCATTAGAAACAGCGGACATCGTTTTGATGCATAGCAATCTCTTCGCTGTTGAAGATGCTATTTCACTTTCTCGAGCAACAGTGCGTAAAATATGGCAAAATCTATTTTTTGCCTTTGGCTATAATATTTTAGGTTTACCTTTAGCCATGTCAGGGCATCTTGTTCCTGTTGTGGCAAGTGCCGCTATGGCGATGAGTTCTGTTTCTGTTGTGAGTAATTCTTTGTTACTTAATCGTTGGAAATCATGTCGGCATATGCTTTAATCCTATTCTGCCTATGATCAAACACAGCTGTGGCAAATATAAAACTACTTTTACGAAAGGTTCTTTTACATGAATAAATATTCTAACGCTGCTTTAGCCCTAGTTTTAATGGTAGCAGGGCTGAATATTCATTTTGGTTGTTTGTTGTGTAGTTTAACGTATTTTTTAGGAATAGTAGCATGGCTCTATTTTACTTTTAGCTATGGAAAAAAAGAAGCAATAGAAAAAAATAAAGGGAGTTCCATTGGAACTCCTTTTCTTTCTCTATTCTTGTTAATAGTCTAGTTGTGTAACTGACTATGATAAATATAATAGTTTAATAGCGTTTTGCCGGAGGAAACGGAGGGTTGGGTTGGGGTCTATGGCTAATCCTTGACACGCATTGATAATAACAACAGTGTTGATGTTGTGGTTACGGGCATCAAGGGCTGTGGCTTTGACACAATAATCAAGGGCTAAACCACAAATAAAAACGCGTGTTATTTCTCTTTCTTGTAAAAGAGTCAAGAGAGTGGTTTTGCTAGGTGTTATGCCTTCAAAAGCAGAGTAACTCTCTTTATCTGCCTCCATGCCTTTGAAAACGGCTAAGCTATGATCAGGCAGGTGAAGAGAGGGGGCTAATGCAGCTCCATAGGTATTGGCAACGCAGTGACGTGGCCAAGGACCTGCCGGTTTAGCAGTGTTAAAAGAAAAGTGATCAGGAGGGTGCCAATCTTGGCTGGTTATGATGCACCCAAAAGGCAAAGCTGCAAGCGCGTTAATACAGGGAAGAATTTTATTTCCATCTGTGATAGCTAAGGCGCCGTTGGGGAGAAAATCGTTTTGTACATCAACGATAAGAAGCGCATCATGTACATTAGGGGTAGTAAAAAGCATAATATAATGTCATGATAAGCATATGATGTGTTACGAGGAAGTGGGTACAAGGCGTAATAAAGCACGGCTTCGCCCGATGAGAGGGAGTAAATCCCGTAATTCTGGACCTTGTTCTTCACCCGTTAAGGCAAGACGGAGGGGATGAAATAAAGATTTACCGCTGCGACCCGTTTGTTCACGTAGGGTAGTGGTCCATGTTTTCCATGTTGTGGTATCCCATGGCTCTTGAGGAAGTAAATTTGCTGCTTCTTTGAGAAAAGCCTCTTCACCCTCTTGAACGGGAGGGATTATATCTTGCGTTGTAATTTGGTACCAAAGACGTGCTTCAGATAATAAGTCTAAATTACTACGTATTGCGTGCCAAAACTTTTCTGTCGCGCCGTCAGGCAGACGATGGGCAACACTTTCATAAGGTAATTGTGCAAGAAGTTTATGGTTAAGCGCCAGCAATTGCTGAATATCAAATCGAGCTGCTGAGCGTGAAATATGAGAGAGATCATATTGCGCAGCCTGTTCTGCGAAGGGTAATAAAACAGGATCATCAGAGCTTCCTAAACGTGCTAGATAAGAAACAAAAGCTTCTGCTTCTATGCCAGATTGCCTTAATGCACGCAGTGAATAGGAGTCAAAACGTTTAGAGAGTTTAGAACCATCTGTATCAAGCAAAAGCGGAATATGAGCAAAAGAAAAAGGATGGGACTTTGCTCCTAATGCCTGCGCAATATCAAGTTGTATGCCAGTATTAGTCACATGGTCTTCGCCACGAATAATGTGTGTTATCCCGCTTTCTAAATCATCGACGACAGAGGCAAGAGCGTATAAAATAGTGCCATCAGCACGTACAAGAACTGGATCAGAAACGAGAGGCAGTTTAACGTGACAGTCTCCCATAACCATATCGTGCCAGTGTACTGTTGTATCAGATAACATAAACCGCCAATAAGGAACTTTGCCATTCGCTTCAGCCCGCGCCCGTTGTTCAGGGGTCATTTTTAGCATAGCGCGATCATAAACAGGGAGGCGACGTTGCCGAATTTGTGCTTCACGCTTCATCGCAAGCTCTTGTTGACTTTCAAAACAGGGATAAAGGCGACCAGAAGCCTTAAGGACATCTATTGCGTGCGCATAACGGTCAAGTCGTTCAGTTTGGCGGAAAGTTTCATCCCAAGTGATTCCTAACCAACGAATATCTTGACGGATTGCTTCAACTAAATCCTCACGCGAACGTTCGGTATCTGTATCATCAATACGAAGTTGAAAATGACCACCATGACGGCGGGCATATAAGGCATTAGCAATGGCAAGGCGGGCATTACCAACATGGAGAAGACCTGTAGGGCTAGGAGCGAAGCGAAGTTTCATCATTGTTGAAAACACTAGTACTGTGAGAGAAAAAATGAAAAAGAGAATGAGGCTTAAAGGTAACGAGACACATCAAGATCGTCTTCTACAAGGCGACGAGGATCGAGGGCGCGCCAATCACGTTCCATAGGTGTTGCGGGTTCTGCGGCAAAATGATCTATTTCATCGGCAGAGTGCCATGTATTTTCATCAGACTCAACAACAATAGCATCTTCACCAAAATTCTTCCATGCTTCAAGAACATCTTGTGTTGAGGATTGTGGGGTACGGCACCGTTCTATACTATCGCGTACATAAGCCCGTGCAAAAGCATTGGCATGAGAAATGTCATAAAAAACTTTGATTTCATCAATAATCGTATCGTTTTCTTCAACAGAGTCTTTAATAGAAAGGTCAACAATACGTACAGACCAAGTTTTCTCTTGAGGTTGTGTTTTTTCAGTCATGTTGATTTTTGGATGTATGGGCGTGTTGGAACGTGGGAAATAAGAACTCTCTTCCCATTTTTACGCGTGGAACGCCTGCATAGGAGATAATATCTGCCGTCGCATAAGTTTCATTCCATAGTTTAGGAATATAGGACCCCGTTCCAACAACATCAAGGGGCGCTTTAGCATCGGCCATACAGGCACATTTTGTAACACCAAAACCAGAAGAACCAACAATACCTACTAAAGGAAAGCCAGCTTCATCAAGGGTATCACGCATTTTCCAAATAGCAGCAGCGGAAACGCCGGTGCCAATGAGGTAATGGAGCTCTTTATCTGAACGATAACGACGGAGGGCGTCAGGCGCATGACGATTAAGAACAGCGTAAGAGTCTTGAGGGTTTAAGTTTTCAATAAAGCGCCCACCATGTGTGTCGAGCCGTACAGAAAGGCGACCTTGTTTGGCGAGTTCAGGAAAATGACGGCAAACAGCTAAAGCGTCTGTAAGTTCTTGCCCAAAATAATCCACAAGAACAATAAGATTTGCGTCAGGAAATTGTTCATGAAACATTTCTGCAGCACGCAGCGTTGAACCAGCATAGCCAATCAAGGCGTGTGGCATAGTGCCAAACCCTTGTGTACCACCAAAAAAAGGTGCAACGGCATCATTTGCTGTTCCAACAAAGCCAATAGCCCCATCTTTACAAGCTGCACGACTGCCTACAGAAGCAGCATAAGCCATAAGCTCTTGCATTTCATACCCTGCACAATGGCGCGCATCCATAGCGAGAAAACGGGTTTTAGGCAAAGAAAGTGCCATTTGATAAGCCCGTAACGCTGCAACACAAGCGCAGCCAAGCTTTTGAAGGAGTATGGTTTCTAAATCGACTAATTGGCTAAAAGGACCAGTAATGTAAAGGAGAGGCTCTCCAGCACCAACCCATTTGCCTTCAGCGTGAAGGAGGTCAACAGAATAACAACAGCCTCGCGCTGCTAACACAGAGTCTAACCATGCTAACATGATACTAGGGGCAGAAATAACAGGTGTGCGGATAAAAAATGCGTAAGTAACTTCGCAATCACCAAATCGCCTAACAAGATCTCGAACACGGTTAAAATAAGAGTCTGTTCGTGCACGAATATGAGAATCCATCAACGCAGTACTAGAAAAAGCCTGTGTTACACCCGGTAAATCGGTAAGGTTTGTTAATTTTTGTTGAGAAAGAGACATGCGCATCAAGGGCGTAAAGTTAACTCTTCGGCAATGAGAAAAGCGAGTTCGAGCGATTGTTCAGCATTCATACGAGGGTCACAAAAAGTTTCATAACGGTTGCCAAGATCCTCCTCTGTGATGAGAGGTGCGCCTCCAATACATTCTGTGACATTTTGACCTGTCATTTCCAAATGTACACCACCAGCGGGTACGTTTTCAGCAGAACAAATACGAAAGAAATTCTTAACTTCGCTCATGATGGAGTCAAAGAAACGAGTTTTAACGTTATTTTGTGTTACAATAGTGTTTCCGTGCATCGGATCACTCAGCCAAGTAACTTGTTTGCCTTGGTCACGAAGGGCTCGCATAATGGGAGGAAGGAATTTATGGATTTTATCAGCACCCATACGTGAAATAAGAGTTATTCGCCCGGCTTCGTTGTTGGGGTTTAAAATATCATGAATACGACAAATATCCTCAACACACGCGGTAGGACCAACTTTAATACCAATAGGGTTTTGCACGCCGCGTAAAAACTCAACATGAGCACCGTCGGACTGACGAGTACGGTCACCAATCCAAACAAAATGAGCAGAACAATCGTACCACTGTCCTGTTGTTGAATCAATACGTGTTAAGGCTTGTTCATAAGGGAGAAGCAAGGCTTCGTGAGAAGTGTAAAATTCTGTTTCGTCAACTTGTGCTGATGAGGTTGCATCAATACCGCAGGCTTGTATAAAAGCAAGAGTCTCCCCAATACGTTCTGCTAGGGCACGATAACGATTGGCTAAGGGTGAACTTTCCACAAAGCCAAGATTCCAAAAATGAACTTGATGAAGATTCGCATATCCCCCGCGTGAAAAGGTTCGTAACAGATTCAGAATACCAGCCGATTGGAAATAACCTGTTTCCATACGTAAAGGGTCTGGTGTGCGGGCTTCTGGTGTAAAATCTAATCCGTTAATAATATCACCCCGATAAGAAGGGAGTGTGACGTTATTTTGTGTTTCTGTATCAGAGGAACGTGGTTTAGCAAATTGTCCTGCCATACGCCCTACTTTGACGACAGGCACTTTAGCACCAAATGTCAAAACAATAGCCATTTGTAATAAAACACGAAACATATCGCGAATAATATCTGATTTGAACTCTTTAAAAGTTTCAGCACAAGAGCCCCCCTGTAGAACAAAGGCTTTTCCTTGTGCAGCTTGGGCTAAAAGATGTTTTAAGCGTCTTACTTCTCCAGCAAAAACAAGCGGTGGGTAAGTACTGAGACGTTGTTCAACAGTATGAAGGAGATTTGTATCAGGATAAGATGGAATTTGTTGAACAGGGAAAGAGCGCCAACTTTCTGGCGCCCAAGAGGTTGGGTTAGCCTGTGTCAATGTTGTGCGCATAACAACAATTCCTCTCAATTTTTGGAGAACTATAAAAATAATGACGATGAAGTGTTTAAGATCCAAGATTAGAAATTTTTAATACGAAAAATGCGGAAAATGCAAGCTTTTTTCGTGAACTTTTTACAGTGCAAAAAGTTTAAAAAGATTTATTTAAGATTTAAAGAATATAAATAATATTTAATAAGTTCTGTTCAGAATAATCGCAAAGACAAAAAAACATCCATATGGATGTTTTTATTTTTGGATATCCTAGGTGAAGGGCTCGTCATCAATGAACGAACCCTTCTAAAGATTATAACGAATCTTCTACAATAGCAAGAGCAGATTGAAACGTGAGAGGCTTTTTCTGTTCTGAAAGTCTGACAAGAGCCTCTAGATATGACTCACCTAAAAGTTGAGTTATTTTCAGTGCGGCAGCTGCTCCTAAAGCGCCACCTGCGACGCTTCCAATAACCGGTATAAATTTTAAGAGACCAGCTGCAGCTGTTTGGGTAGCGACTGTTGTTCCTAAACTTGTGGCTAATGTTGCTATTGCAGGTAAGATGTCTTTATCTTCAAAAGGTACATTAAAAATAGACGAGATTTTTATAATCATACCTGCTTGAATAGGCACTAACGCGACAGCTTCTGAAAAAGGAATGGGTACTACTGCAGCAGCGCCAGCTGCTGTTTTTGCCCAATTGATAGCTGTTCTAGCTTGTTCTGTTTTAAGTAGGATTGCTTCTTTATGTTGAGCGTTGAGGGCTGACGCAAAGGCTTGTTTTTGTGCAGCAGGGATAAGAGCAAAAGTCTCTTTAATGAGGTGATCAATACCATAAGGAGGTTTTTCTTTTATAATTTCTCCTGTTTCATCATCAAGAATTTTTTCTTCTATACCGCGTGTTTGAACAACACTGTGGGCAAGACCCTTAAATTCATTTTTGACAAAATCAAAAAACTGACGCGTTTGTTCTGATAGGAGGTTAGAGCATTTAGTGAGTACAACAATGACTTGAATCCCAAGACTTGTTAAGTCTTCAACAAGTTGTTTATCTGCGTCTTCAACTCTTCCACCGTTGCTGGAGACACATACCCACGCTGCATGGATGTAATCTCTTGCGTCTGTAGATGTATTGTGTTTTCTCACAAATTCATCAAGTTCTTGCTTGATTTTTTGGTAATCTTTGTTTTCGAGTCCTTTAGTATCCCAAATTTCGATAGGACTTCCTTCAGTTGAATAGCACTCTATGTGTTGTGTAACGGGTTTACCTGAAGCCGTTTGGGCAAGATTTTCGCCAAAAACAGTATTGATGAGAGTACTTTTACCAACACCTGTTTTGCCTACAATCAGAATTTTGGCACGTTGTTGATCTTTAGATTCTTTCTTTAAAAGACTGTTTGTCTT
>JAFVHT010000022.1 GCA_017474285.1 Acetobacter sp. | reverse complement strand
CTCTTTCATTGCTGAGAGATTTTACGGATTGTGTTTTACTCTTTTTTTTTGAGGTTTTTTTATTTTTATTGGAGAGGTCTAGCGAGGAAGGTATCTTCTAGGCGTTTTTGTTGTTCACCAGATCTAGGGGTATTTGTGTTATGTCGAATGATTTTATCTTTTTGGAGAGGGTTTGCTGATTGTGTGAGGGGTGGTTCCTCTTGTGAGGCGGAATTTTGTGTTGTGTGGTGATGAGGGATCGGGTGTGTAAGGGCTATAGTTTCAGCTTTTTCGACCAACTCTTCAAGATATTTTTCATGTTTAGGAAGTTGTAGAGCAAGTTTTTGGAGTTTATCGGCCATGGCATCGGCATGATCAGCGAGGGCTTTAAGTTCCGTTTGTGTGCTTTTTGCCTGTTCTAAAACACGCGTAAGAGGTCGGCCGCTGACTTCTCCGGCAATACGAAGCTTTTCAACGGCGTCATCAGCGTTTTTAAGGCTTGTTTCAAGTTTGGAAACAATGCTCGGAAGTAATTCTCTGTCACGTTTGAGGTTAGAGAGAAGACGGCTTAGGTAAAAGCTGTAAATAATGCCTAAAAACAAAAAGAAAGACAGGACAATTTCAACGATGATTTGAAGTTGGATAAACATAATGCCTTGCCTACTTTAGGGTTATGGAGAAAAATAAGGTTAAGGAGAGTGCTGTTCCTTTGCCTCATGTTGGTGAGGCATCGGTAAGATTTTCTTTTCAATTTTGACGGCAATATTGCCGTTGAGCTTTCCAAGATGCCCTGCAAAAACAGGAATTTGTCCGCATTGAAGTTTAACAGCTATAGGCGTTCCCTTACGATGCGGAAATTCAATGGTTGTCCCCGGACGCATTGTCAATAACTCGCCAAGTAAAATCTTCCTTTCTTCAAAAGAAGCAGAAATTTCTACATCTGTTTCAAGAATCTCGGCAAAAAGATTATTTTCCCATTTCGAGTCTTTCCCAAAAGACTCTCCCATAAATTGTTGGATCAGTTGCTCACGCACAGGCTCAAGCGTGACATAGGGTAAAACAAGATCAAGGTTACCGTTACGATCTTCCATATCAATATGGAAACGCCCAATAACCACCGCATTAGAGGCACGGGCAATCGCTGCAAAACGTGAACTGACCTCTAAACGCTCAAAAAGAAAATCAATATTACACACAGGGGTAAACGCCACCGAAAGGTCATTAAGCGTAAGAGTAATGAGTTTTTCAATAAGGGCGCGTTCTATTGCTGTGTGTTGTCGTCCCTCTATGCCAACAGGTCCACTCCCTTTTGGTCCACCCATAAGAATATCAATCATAGAATAAGAAAGAGAGGAGTCGATTATACTTAAACCGTAATTCTCCCATTGAATCGCTTTGAAAACGGCAAACATCGCAGAAGAAGGAACTGTATTCATATAGTCCCCAAAGCTCATAGAACGAATCGATTCAATCGTAATTTCAACATTATCGTTCGTAAAACTGCGTAACGTTGAGGAAAGTATACGCACAAGCCTATCAAAGATAATTTCAAGCATAGGCAAGCGTTCATAAGACGCAAAGCCAGCGCGAATGATACGCTCCATTCCTGTTTCTTCGTGAACAGGAAAATCCCCAAAAGCATTACCAAGCAGGCTATCAATTTCTGATTGATCAAGAAGTTGATCACCCGCACCATCATCGGAAGCTAAAGCGTCTGCTTCTCCTGTTGTTTCCCCTGTGGACGCTGCTGCTCCCTCACTTACATGAGAAGAAGGGTCGAAAAAGGCTGAAGAAGTTTCAAGCGGGGTTTCTGCATGCTCTTCCTCTGTTGGAACATCGGACGCCAGTTCAGAAGAGGAGGTCGGATCTTGTGCAAGATCCTCTGTGTGAGAGGTAGGTTCTTCTGTTGGAGGAGGGTCGTCCAGTATGATCATAGCAGCTCTATTATGGCGAGATAGGAGAAAAAAGCCTTATTGTGATTATTGGATAAGAAATTCAACAAGATACAAATTTGTAACGCGTAACGGTGCTAACGCTGTGCGCATTTGCCTTAAAAGGGATTCACGCAAACGGTAGACACCATCGCCACGGAGATCTTGCGGTCTGGTTTCATGGAGATAGGTTTGAAAAATATCTTGAATAATAGGAATACGGTTGTGGATAGCGGCTTCACTTGGGGCGTTGGCTATTTCCACTTTGGCTTTAATTTTGACATAGACAGGGCGACCATCTCCATCATCAAGGTTAGAAATAATCGCTGGAATACCCAACAAAACAGGCTTTGACATGGCTATTTCCGTGCCTTTAGCCAAGCTCGCAGCATGACCTGAAACGGAAGACGCGTGCTTTTTCCACAAAAAAAAGCCGCCTCCTGCTGCGAGAAGCAACGCAATAAGCGCAGCTATAATACCCACTTTAGATTTATTGGCTTTAAGAGAGGCTGTAGGGCTTAATTTATGCCGCGCACCGCCTGAAGGCGACGCAGAATTACCGCTGACAGTCGTCTCGTTCATCGTCGAGTAGCTCCATACTATTTTTATTGAATGGGTAAAAAAGAACTTCCTTAGTTTACTCTTATAACCTTATTTTCTCAATATCTTACTCAAAAGAAACCAAGAGAAACAAGCACACATACAGTGTCTTTGCTTTTTTAAGTGTTCAAACAAAAAAAAACACTCATAACAACTCATAAAAAAACCACCTTACAGAGAAGCAATAAAATCTGTAAGGTGGCTTGAAAAAGGCTTTATTACCCTTGGATCATAGCAATGGTTGTTTGAAGTAATTGACTTGCGACGGTTACCACTTTGGTGTTCGCTGTATAAGCCTCTTGCGCAACAATAAGCCCCGTCAGAGAGCTTGTTAAATTTGTTGTTGAGGATTCAACATAACCAACAGAAACGTCCCCTGTGCCGTTATCACCTACTGCGCCATATTTAGGGCTTCCAGATTGCGCTGTAGACGTATACGCTTGGCCATCAACCGCATGTAAACCATTCTCATCAGGAAACGAGGCAAGCGCTACCTTTGCAACAAGCTGGGTTGATCCGTCACTAAACGACGCAATAATGGATCCGTCACTCTGAATAGAAATCCCCTCAAAAGTCGGCAATGGATTTGGCTTCGGTGTCCCAGATGGAAGCTGCTGTATATCAAACTTAATATCATTAAGCTGCAATGGCGTCGGCGTCCCTGTCGCATTAACAGTGCCATTCATCGCCATATACCCCTCTAAATAATAACCACT
>JAFVHT010000021.1 GCA_017474285.1 Acetobacter sp. | reverse complement strand
TGTTATTATTGTTATTATTGTTATTATTAAAGAAATACTACTTTAATTATTCTTTGTCAACAGATTATGTCATTATAAATTTACCCCTCTTTCTAGCTTTTACTAAAAAGAGGGGTTTTCTCGTCTAACCTAAAGATCTTAAAGAAAAATCCTTCATAAATCCTTCGTTCAATTGCCCTAACACATAAAGAGAAATTAAGAATAAAAACTCTATGCCTAAAAACTCTATGCCCTGTTGCCTAATAAACGCTTAAAACAGGTATTGAAACAAACTATTTAAACAAGGCAACATAAGACATTAAGGCAGTGAGCTTTTAAGGATTTTTTGAAATAAAATCTTAACGTAAACATCACTTCATCAGTGGTGTCCGCGGCGGGATTCGAACCCACGACCCCAGGATTCATCCCACTATTATTTTCATAACCGCCTTATTGAGACTCTTAAGGTTCTTAAGGCGTTTGTGGGCTGGACTGTCCCTTTACCTTAAGCTCTTAACTTTTAAGTCTTTAAGCCTTTAGGTACCGCCCATCCAGTCTCTACACCTTCTGCCTTTTGGCAGCTTGGCTCGGGATTGGCAAAATCTGACAGAGACTCTCTTTCAGATTGTAGCGTTCCCCGAATTTGAGCGGATTCACTATGCCGTTTCCGCACATAGTGCCCAATTTTAGGAATCCTGTGCTCTATCCTGCTGAGCTACGCAGACACAGGTTTTTTCATACCAAAAAAACGACTTATAAACAAGCCATAAACAAGGAGAGAATAAAGAGGATTTTTTAGAAAAGAGTATCTTACTCTTTCTCTGATTTTGTCTCTGATGGTTCTTCAGAGGTGGTTAAATCACGTTGCACTTCTGACGAATGTAACAACGCGTTGATATGATCCGCTGTCTCAAAACCCCTATCCGCCTTAAAATGCAATTCCGGCACAGAACGCATCCGTAAAACACGCGCTAATTGTGCCCGTAACCACGGTGCAACCCGTTTAATAGCTGGCAATAAAGCCTCTATATCACGCCGCCCTAAACCGCTAACAAACACTGTTGCATGCCGAAAATCAGGCGAAAGCTGCACCTCTGTGACCGTCATATGGACCCCTGACAAAAGCGGATCACGAAATTCTGTACGGGCAAAAAGATCAGATAAAACACGGCGCACTTCTTCTGCTACGCGTAAATGTCGCGGAAAAGAGGCAGAAGCTGAAAAGCTCGAAACATAGGCTTTATCGCCTTTAATAGGCGTTATCCGTGCATTTTTACGCCTCATGCTGGAATAAGCTCACTTTCAAAGCATTCGACGACATCTCCTTCGCGTAAGTCATTATACCCCCCAAAAGAGAGACCACATTCATACCCGCGCGCAACTTCTTTCACATCGTCCTTAAAGCGTTTGAGTTGGCTAAGGCTACCCTCATGGATAACGACTCCTTCACGCAATAAACGCACGCCACAACCACGTTTGACGACACCCTCTGTGACATAACAACCCGCTACTTTACCAATTTTGCTAATGTCAAAGACTTTTCTAATTTCAGCATAGCCAAGGAATTTCTCACGGTGTTTAGGCGCTTGTTTACCCCGCACCATCGCTTCGACATCATCTGCCACTTGGTAAATAATGGAATAATACCGAATATCAACCCCTTCACGCTGCGCAAGCTGACGTGCTTGCACTGTTGCCCGCACATTAAAGGCAATAATTACCGCATCGGAAGCGCGTGCTAATTGTACATCGCTTTCGGCAATTTGCCCAACAGTCGCGTTAATAATGCGCACCCGCACTTCTTCATTGGCAAGACGCAGAACTGTTGCTTGAATGGCCTCCGCAGAGCCACGCACATCGGCTTTAATCAGAAGAGAAACCTCTTTTTGTTCACCTGCCTGAATACGCGCAAGCATTTGATCTAGCGTACCACGTGCCGCAAGTTGGCTAGCAGCTTGGTGTTGTCTAATACGGCGTTGACGGAACTCAGCAATTTCACGTGCACGATTTTCACTATCGACCACCACAAAAGAGGTACCCACTTCAGGCACACCTGATAAGCCCAACACCTCAACAGGCATAGAAGGCTCCGCTTTATTCGATTGATGCCCATGGTCATCAACTAAAACACGCACACGCCCCCATTCTGTACCCGCCACAACAATATCACCGCGCCGTAATGTCCCTTTTTGCACCAAAACAGACGCCACAGAACCACGCCCACGATCAAGGCGGCTTTCTATCACAACCCCTTCGGCAGGACGTTTTGGATTCGCTTGTAATTCCAAAATTTCAGCTTGTAAGAGAATCGCTTCTTCTAATTTATCAAGCCCTTGACGTTTCAGGGCTGAAACTTCCACATCTTGAACATCGCCACCCATAGATTCTACAACAATTTCATGCTGCAGCAATTCACTCCGGACACGATCAGGATTAACCCCCGGTTTATCTATTTTGTTAATAGCCACAACAATAGGCACTTGCGCAGCTTTTGCGTGTTTAATAGCCTCAATGGTTTGAGGCATCACCCCGTCATCAGCCGCAACGACCAACACCACCACATCGGTCATCGACGCCCCACGCGCCCGCATGGCTGTAAAAGCCTCATGCCCGGGCGTATCGAGAAAAGTAATTTTAGCCCCTGACGCGAGCTGAACCTGATAAGCCCCAATGTGCTGGGTAATGCCCCCTGCTTCCCCTGTTGCAACATCGGTTGTCCGCAACGCATCAAGCAAAGAAGTTTTCCCGTGATCAACATGCCCCATCACTGTCACAACAGGAGGACGTGGCAATAAATCCTCAGGCGCATCTTGAACGCCCTCAATCCCCAATTCAACATCGGCATCAGAAACACGGTGCACGCGATGGCCAAATTCCTCAATGACCAATTCAGCCGTATCAGCGTCAATAGATTGGGTAATCGTTGCCATGACGCCCATTTTCATCAAGGTTTTAATGACTTCACCTTGACGGGCGGCCATACGGTTTGCCAATTCCTGTACCGTAATAGTTTCAGGAAGCACAATATCACGCACCACTTTCACCTGATCAGAACGGAGGCGCTCTAATTCTGATTGACGACGCTCACGTTCACGTTTACGGCGAACAGAAGCAAGAGAACGAATTTTATCATCTTCGCCTTCAATAGCTGCCTGCACATCAATGCGCCCAGAACGACGACCACCCCCATCTTTACGTCCGGAACCTTTACGTCCAGATGGTGATGCCTTACGAGAAGATCCTTTACGTGGTTCGTCTTCCCCATCATCATTATTATTGCGAGAGGTGCGGAGGCGTAAAGTTTGCGTCGAAAGACTATCGCGATCACGGTCACGATCGCGTTCACGTTCAATAGGTATAGGCGCTTCAGGCACCGTAGCCCCCCCCTGCCGCACTGCATGCGCAGAAGAGGGACGAGCAGGTATAATAGCCCGTTCGGCTAATGGACGCAGCCGACGTGTAGGCGGCGCAATAGTGACCTTCCCCGGAATAAGAGAATCGGAAACTTCAGGCTCTTTTATTTCAATCGGTTTAACAGGTTTAATAGGTTTTTTCGAGGGTTTAACAGATGTCTCTTTCCCCTTAACAGAGGTATCATCAAAAGGTGTTTCGTTAGTATTTTCATCAGAAACAGAAGTATCCGTTACTGTCGCAGCTAATGTTGCTGCCGCTTCTGCTTCACGTTCACGACTTTCCTCCTCTTCACGACGTTCCTTTTCCGCTTTTGAGAGAATACGGATTTTTTCTTCTTGCTCTGCAGCACGTTTTGCAGCCAGTTCAGCCTCTTTTTTCTGCTCTTGCTTTTGTTCTTGCAAAACGCGTTGGCGTGTTGTTAACTCTGCAGCCGTAAGACCACGCCCGCCCCCTGTACGAGAACCCGCAGATCCCCCACTTTTTTTTGCTCCAGAAGGTGCAGAACTACGTTTTTTACGCACTTCCACTTGCACCAGTTTAGAGCGACCATGACTAAAACTTTGCCTTACAGAACCCGCTCCAACTGTTTTACCAACCGTTGAACGCCCTGCAGCACGAAGAGACAAGCGCCCACCCCCCTGCTCTTTGTTTTTCTCTTTACCTTTATTCTCTTTATCGTCGCTCATCAATTCGCCTGCTCACACTATTCGCTCGATATTCTCGCCCGATATTATTAACCCAATACCACTCACTTGCTTGCAAAGTGCCGATAAGACATCTGAGACACCCCTGCAAAACGTCTACCCTCTTGACGCAAACGCGTTGCCAGCCGACCAACCGCTAAGGCACCATTCACAACCCGATCACGCCCAAAAACCCCAGAAAGATCAAGAGAGGTTAATTCTCTTATCACGGGAAGATGCCCTCCGCCAGATAGCAATCGCTCTAGCTCTTCTTGACTCCCCTCTGAGGCATGAAGAATCACTCCCACACGCTTTTGTATCACCCAATCCCGCACTTTTACAAAACCGCTCACCGCCTGTCCTGCACGTCGTGCTAAACCTACAAGGTCGACCATACGTCGATATAAACCCGACTCAATCTGTAGCAACAAATCACTTGGCACAGAAACACGTCGCCCGCTTACCCGTGCAAACACGCTCCGTGTACAAGCCTGTTCTATCACATTTCTTTGTGCGCTCAACCAAATTCCACGCCCAGGCAAAGATTTATCCAAATCGGGCACCACAAAACCCTCTGGAGAGATCACAAAACGCACCATTTCTTCAGGGCATCCTTCAACCCGTGTCACAACACAACGCCTTTGTGCCTCCTCTTGACGCTTCTTCTTTTGACTTGGACGCGCCTCATTTTTAGCTGTTTCCTCAGAAAGATGGACCGGGATGTTGTTTTCATGCATTATTTGTGTTTCCTGCATGATTCCTGATATGATCTCCGTCACAGCTCTTAACACCTATCATGGCGCTTATTTTTCACCTAACGACCCATCTTCCTCAAACCAATGAGCACGTGCCGACATAATAATATTATTCGCCGATTCTTCGTCGAGAGCATCTTCACCAAGAATTTCAATCAACTCATCTCCTGCTAAATCAGCAAGATCATCAAGTGTTTTTATTCCTTTTTCGCCCAAAGTAACAAGCATTTGGTTTGTAAACACCTCTAATGCCACAAGCTCATCAGACACACCCAATTCCTGACGGCGTTTGTCTAAAGCACTTTCTTGATTCTCAAGATAGACCTCCGCTCGCCGAATCAATTCACGCACAATAGACTCATCAAACCCTTCAATACTGCTTAACTCATCAGGATCTGCATAAGCGAGTTCTTCAACGCTATGAAAGCCCTCCGTTGCCAAAAAGCCTGCAATCACATCGTCAACATCTAAAGCCTCAACAAACTGATTTGTCCGACGTGAAAACTCTTTTTGCCGACGTTCAGATTCCTCAACTTCCGTGAGAACGTCAATATCCCAACGGGTTAATTGGCTTGCTAAACGCACATTTTGCCCACGACGTCCAATCGCCAAAGACAGCTGATCATCAGGAACAACAACCTCTACACGACCAACCTCTTCATCCATAACTACTTTAGTAACTTCAACAGGCGCAAGCGCATTGACCACAAAAGTTGCTGCCTCCGCACTCCAAGGAATAATATCAACTTTTTCCCCTTGCAGTTCAGAAACAACAGCTTGCACGCGCGACCCCCTCACCCCAACACAAGCCCCAATAGGGTCAATCGCTGTATCCCTTGAAAAAACAGCCATTTTTGCGCGAGACCCCGGGTCACGCGCAACCGCTTTAATTTCGATAATCCCGTCGTAGATTTCAGGGACTTCTTGCGCAAAAAGCTTTGCCAAAAAGGCAGGATGTGTACGAGAAAGAAAAATCTGCGGACCGCGCGCTTCATAACGGACATCGTAAATATAGGCCCGCACACGATCAGAATTACGAAATGTTTCTCTAGGAATTAACTCATCACGCCGTAATAAAGCTTCGGCGGAGCCAATTTCTACTAATAAATTCCCATATTCGACACATTTTACCGTGCCATTTACAATTTCACCAATACGATCCTTAAATTCATTATATTGACGTTTACGTTCATATTCTCTAACACGCTGAACAATCACTTGTTTTGCTGTTTGTGCTGCAATACGCCCAAAATCTATAGGAGGCAACGGATCAACAATATACTCCCCCTCTTGCAACTCTGAACGAATACGGCGCGCAATATCCAATGCAATTTGTGTATCTTCATTTTCAACAGAACGCACCACCTCTGTCCAGCGCGCAAGGCGCACTTCTCCCGTACGACGGTCAATCGTCGCGCGAATGTCTTTTTCATAGCCGTATTTTGCACGCCCTGCTTTTTGTATAGCCTGTTCCATAGCATCAAGTACTTCTTCACGCTCAATTCCCTTTTCACGAGAAACAGCATCCGCCACTAACAATAATTCGGGACGAAAAACAGAGGTATCCATATTTTTCTCTCCAATCAAATAGAGTCACTTAATGTCGTTGATAACCACGTGAGGGCGAACGCCCTTTTTTGGGTTTATTGGGTTTATGTCTTAAATGTGTTTCTAAATCTTGCCTTTGTTCATCTTGATCTGGATCCTTTAAAGAAGGGGGCACCACAGGTGCACACGCCTCAATCAGCGCATCCGTCAACACCAAACGCGCAGAACGTATTTCTGATAAAGGTAAGACCACTTCAACACCATCGTCTAACACCATACGTGCTACCTTGTCATCAGCCCCTAAAACCACCCCTGAAAAACGTTTACGCCCATTAAGCGGTACATCCATCTCAACGCGCGCTTTATGCCCAGAAAAACGGTTCCAATCCTTAACACGACAAAGAGGGCGATCAATTCCCGCAGAAGAGACTTCAAGCGTCCACGCCCCAGACATAGGGTCTTCCACATCAAGGATCGCACTTACAGTATGACTAATCCGTTCACAATCTTCAATACTGATTAACGCACCATCTGCCCGATCAGCCATAATTTGCAACGTACGACGCTCACGCCCTAGAAGCGCAATACGCACGATTTCATAGCCCATATCTTCTAAACTCGGCGCAATAAGAGCGGCAATACGTGCCTCAAGCCCTAATTCAAATCCCATATTTAGATTCCTCGTGAACCCTTTTAGAAAGGCTTTTAGGAGTGCTCTCTTGGGCAAGATAATCAATGGAATCCATAGCAAAGCGTACACAAAAAACTGCTTCTGAAGTTATCTTTCCTCCAGAAGGATAAACTCAAACTTTTGTAAAAGAATATTCCCTTAACCTATTCTCGAGAGAATATTCAAAACTGTCAAGTGTCTTACCAAAGATAGACAAAACTTTTTATTATACTTTTCGCGATATTAAGGCCTACTTCATATGATCAGCTATTTTATCATCTTTATGAAAAGCAAGCGTATTCATCCCAAATTCTTTACCGATATAGTCATACTCTTCCAAAAAACAGGCAAATGCTTGTTGATCAACTTTAATATGCTCAATAAACATAAACGGTTTATAGGCACGAATGGTTTCCCGCCCACCTTCGAGGGCTTTTAGCTCCATACCCTCTACATCCATTTTGATAAAGTCAACCCGTCCAAGGTTAAGCGAGTCAATGGTCTTTGTTTGCACTTCCACCATATTATCTTCTGAATAGTCAATTGTTTGACCAATAAACTCATTACGCCCTGTAAACTCTAACTCCAAACTCCCAAAGCTCGCTGGCTCTAGGTAATTAGGAACCGGCATTTTCATAGTCGAAACTTTGTTAGATAACGCTGCCCATATTGCCTGCGCATTAAAACAATTATTGATCGTCATATTGCCTGCTAAAGCGTAATAAATCCTCTCTTGTGCCTCTACAGCAACAACGCGCCCCCAGCTACGCATATGCTGCGCACAAGCCAAAGCATAAACCCCTATATTCGCCCCAGCATCCAACATAACAACGCCATCACCCAACACTTTCCGCTTAAAATCAAGCAAATGCTTCATCAATAGAATATCATCATCGGCAATATCGACCTCATTATTCAAAAGCCCATAGCCGACACCACAATACCCCCCCCTGCGAGAGCGCGATAATCTAGTCGATTGACAATCATTGTACCATATTCTGTACTCACAAGAACAAATGGTTTTTTTGTTGCCATATTTCTTTTCCTTACATTTCTATTGATTTATGAGCATTTCACACAATAACAAACCTATTGACTACTATACGCCTTATCCTACCTAAAATAAATATTTCTCTTAAATCTCTAAGCTCTTAAAAGCTTTGAGGAGAGCCACAGGCTCCCCTCAAAGACACAAATATTCCCGTTATTTCATACAAATTTTTAAAGAGAAACGAACTCCTCAAAAACCTCTTAAAGCACCAATTCAGGATCTGAAGCAGAACCAAAAAATTCATACCGAATTTGCTCAACAGGAAGCTTTTCCTCACGCAAAGTATGAATCATATCCCGCATAAAAGGAATGGGTCCACAAATATAATAGGTCGCCTTACGATCAAGTGTTTCACGAAGCCATTGTGGGTGGATACGCCCTTCATGCCACGTTATCCCTTTTCCCGTATGAGACGCGTGAACACCCCCATGCGAGACAAAAAAATCTGCCTGCATATGGCCTTTTTCTGCCTGTTCTTTAAGATGGTGTAAAAATGGTATTGCCTCACTCGTATGCGATCCATGAACAAAGCGCACCGAATGCCCGTGTCCTGCTTGCGCTAGAGCCGCTTGCATCGACAAGGCGGGCGTTATCCCAATACCTGCTGTTAAGAGCACAACGGGCCCAGAATGTGTTTCAGCTAAGAAAAAATCCCCTGCGGGGTTAGCCACCTGCAACGTATCCCCTTCGTGCACACTTTTATGCAACCATGGAGAAACAACGCCTCCCTCTACCAAACGCACTGTAATACGATAATGATCAGCCCCAGGCACAGAAGAAATACTATAGTTGCGCCGTTGCCCACCATGTTCAGGCACATCAAGCTTAAAACTCAAATACTGTCCTGCACGATGTTTCGCAATGGGTCCACCATCGGCAGCAACCAATTCAAAAGACACAATATCCTGCGTTTCCGTATGGCGAGAACGCACACGCAAAGGACGCCAACCTCTCCATCCTCCGTGCGTTTTTTCATGGTCAACATAAATTTGCTCTTCACGGTTAATGAGCAGGTCAGCAAGGAACCAATAGGCTTTTTCCCAAGCCTCATAAATTTCAGGTGTTACAGCATCGCCCAGAACATGTTTAATAGCGCCAAGCAAGGCTTTCCCAACATAGGGATAATGTTGCGGTAAAATATTGAGCCCGACATGCTTTTCTGCAATACGCTCAACCATTACCCCCAACGCCCCAAGGTCGTTAATATGCTCAGCATAGGCAAGAACCGCATAAAAGAGCGCTTTAGGCTGCTCCCCATCACGTTGATGTGAGAGATTAAATAAATCACGAATCTCTGGATCAGAGAGAAGACGCTTATACATCTCCTTTGTAAGATTGACACCATGTTGTTTTAACACTGGTACAGTTGCAAGAATAAGAGCGCGTGTTTTATCGTCAAGCGGAGTCGTCATAGCATCTTCTTCCCTAAAAATTGTAGAAACTATTTAAGAATAGCCCCATAAAAACCCTCTATAAATGATCTAAATCATGATTTATAAAAATAAGATTCACTCTTTACAAACACATTTTGACAATAAGGCTGCACACGACAAACGCTTGGCGTCCTGTACAGCCTCATGCAACAACTTAACGTTCCTACCTCTTAAAGATAAAAACCAAAAAAGCGATTTTATCACATAAATTTTATAATTTTTTTAGACAAATCTCCTATTGAGGCAACCAAGGGGCAATGTCAACAGGACGAGGACGCCCATCAACACCAATCGCGACATATGTAAAATACCCGTGGGTCACTTTTTGACAAATAGAAGTACGCCGTATACGCCGTACAGCTTCTACCTCAATAGCAATAGAGGTACGCCCAATTTTCGTAATACGGGCATAAACATTAAGCTCATCTCCCACCATCATAGGGTGACGAAATACAAGCCCGTCGATAGAAACTGTAACACATTTACACCCTGCTCTGTCTTCGGCCATGGTCACGGCAGCAAGATCCATATGAGACACAACCCAACCACCAAAAACATCCCCAGCAGCGTTAGTATCACGGTGCAAAGCCACAACCCGTGCAACAAGATTGTTATTGTTAGTCCACGCACTACGCTCCATACCGACCATGATTTACATCTCCTTATTATAATTATTTTATGAATCACAAAGCTATATAACGAATTTTCGACTTAAAAACTCTTTTTAGACTACTCAGACAAATGATCTTCTTGTCCCTGATCATAGCCTGTTAAAACACCTTTGATTAAAGAACGTGCTTTAGCATCACCAAACCGATGGATGAGTTCATTAAAACAAACAGTTGCCTCTTCCCGACGCCCTAACACATAAAGAAGTGCCCCTTTCCGCAAAATAGCTCGCGCCACCCACTCTCGTAACTCGGTCCCTTCAACGTTCCCAAACCGGCTAACAACTTCATCATATGTCGTAATAGCTTCTTCTCTGCGACCGCGTTTACTCAAGGCGATCCCTTTATTACAAAGAGCCCGCGCCACCCACTCCCGCAAAAGCGGCTCTTTAGCACGACTAAAACGATAAATAAGATCGTCATATGCAGCAATCGCGTCTTTTTGAATGCCTAACTTACTATAAGAGACACCCTTATTACATAAAGCCTCGGCAACTTTTAAGCGTAAAGAAAAATCTTCCGATCGGCCAAAACGATGAACCAGTTCATTACAAACATCAATAGCCTCTTTATGGCGATCAAGCGTATCAAAAGCTGCCCATTTATTACACAAGGCTTCCGCGACTTGCTCACGCAAAGCAAGTTCTTTAGCATTCCCAAAACGACGAATAACACTATCACATGCTGAAATAGCTTCAATACGACGCCCCAATGTACCAAAAGCATTTCCCTTATTACATAAGGCTTCTGCTACATAACGACGCAAAGGAAGTTCTTCAGCACTCCCAAATTTTGAAAGCACTTCATTACACGCTGCAATAGCTTCATTATGACGCCCCAGAGCATCCAGCAAAAACCCTTTTTTACATAAAGATCCAGCAACAACTTTACATAAAGAAAAATCTTTTGAGTTTCCAAACCTCGAAACCAGATCATCATAGACCACAATAGCTTCTGCACGACGACCGAGTTTTTCAAGGGTTTCTCCCTTGTTACAGAGAGCACCCGCAACAGCTTCACGCAAGGAAAGCTCTTCGGCATTTCCAAATTTTGAAAGCACTTCATCATAGACAGCAAGAGCCTCTTCATGACGTCCCACCCCATCGAGATAAAACCCTTTATTACACAAAGCGCCTATAACCGCCTCACGTAAAGGTAGTTCTTGCACACCATCAAAACGTGTAAGCATTTCATCACAGGTTGCAATAGCTTCATCTTGACGACCTAATTTCTCTAAAGCTGCCCCTTCTTTAAGAAAGGCTTTTACAACATTTTGGCGTAATGAAAGCTGTTTTTCTTCGCCGAATTTCTGAATAAGCGTTCTATAAATATCAATCGCTTCCGCCCAACGATCTAACTCACCAAGAGCGTTCCCCTTTTGACAAAAAGCATCTGCAATACTTTCGCGGAAGGATAACACATCCATATTTTCAAATTTTGTGAGCACATCATCATAAGATTTAATAGCCTCATCCCAACGACCCAATTTGCCAAGTGCTTCACCCTTACTACAAAGAGCCACCGCCACATAACGACATAAAGAAGGTTCTTCAGAGGCACCAAATTTTGTGAGCATATCATCATAAGATTTAATAGCCTCATCCCAACGACCCAATTTGCCAAAACTATCCCCTTTACGGCAAAGAGAGCATGCTACTTCTTCCTGTAAAGGCAGTTCTTCAGCATCAGCAAAACGACGCACAATTTCATCGTAGGTTGCAATTTCTTCTGTCCAACGACCAAGTTCGCGTAAAGTACTCCCTTTACTACGCAAGACACAGACAAGTTCCTCACGTAACAAAAACTCACTGGCGCCACCATACTGAGCAATTGCCTCATCATAAACATTAATTGCCCCTTCTTTTTCCCCTAAAGTATCAAGACAAAGACCTTTACTATACATTGAGCGCACAATAAGTTTACGGATTTGAATATTATCATCTCCCTCAAATTCATAAATCAACACATTAAAAACAGAAATCGCGTCTTTTTGGCGTCCTAAAGCATCAAGACAGACCCCTTTATTGTAATAAGCAGACGCAACATCTTCTCTTAAAGACGAATCATCAATTTCAATAAATCTTGAAAGCACTTCATCGTAAGCGACAAGAGCCTCTTCTCGTCGATCAAGAGATTCAAGACAGGATCCTTTTCTTAAAATAGTTTGTGCCACTTGCCGACAGATAGAAATTTCCTCATCATCACCAAATTTACGAATAATATCGTCATAAGTTGCAATTTCTTCTGTCCACCGCTTCAACTCATGGAACATATCCCCTTTACGGCAAAGCGTATTCACAACTTCTTCACACAAAGAAAGTTCTTCAGAATCACCAAACAGACGCACAACTTCATCATAGGCTTCTAAGGCTTCTTCTTGACGGCCAAGAGCAGCAAAAGCATTTCCCTTACATCGCAACGCTATCGCCACTTGTCTACGCAAAGGAAGCTCATCTGCCTGACCAAATTTCAGAATCACACTTTTATAAACATCAATCGCTTCTTCGTAATGACCGAACTCACTCAGGGTTGCACCTTTATTACAAAGAGATAACCCTACATATTTCCGTAGAGAAAGTTCTGACGCATTGCCAAATCTTTTAACAAGCTGATCATAGGCTGCAATAGCGTCTTTTTCATGCCCTAATTCGTCAAGAGAAACCCCCTCATTACAAAGTGCCATTGCGACTTGTTCTTGTAAGGGAAGTTCTTGGGCACTACTAAAACGTATAACAACTTCATTATAAGCCTCAACAGCTTCTTCACGCCGACCAATAGCCTCAAATGAAACACCTTTATTACACAATGCCATCGCCACATAAGTACGCAAAGACAAGGCTTCCGCTTCTCCCCATCGCCTAACAATTTCATCATAAACTGCGATAGCTTCCATTCTGCGGTTAATTCTATCGAGCGACACCCCCTTATTAAAAAAGGCCATTGCGACTTGTTCACACAAAGAAGGATCTTCCACGCTTCCAAAGTCATGAATCACCTTGTCATAGGTTGCAATAGCGTCTTCACAGCGCTCTAGCACATCAAAAGCAAAACCTTTATTACATAAAGCCCGCATAACAAGCTCGCGAAATGCTAGCTCTTGCTCCTCACCAAATCGACGTACAATCTCATCGTAAATAACTATCGCCGCTTCATGCTGCCCAAGCGTATCAAGCGCAAAACCTTTATCACACAATGCCCGAGCAACAAGCTCACGTAAAAAAAGGTCTGTAGACGCACCAAACCTCTGCACAACCTCATCATAAGCGGCAACTGCTTCTTCGTAACGATCAAGGGCCTCTAAAGAAGCGCCTTTCTTACAAAGCATACGCGCCGCTGCCCTACGACCACCACTCCCTAACACTGAAAGAAGAGCAACAAACATTCAAGAAAAACTCGCCAGCCACTAATTAATCTATATTACTTGACATTACTTGCTCTAAAACAACAAAAATCAACTTTAATAGTAAATCTGTCCAGATTACTTGGACTATAAATACTATAAGCGTTCTAAAATTTGAAGCCTAATAATGTTGAACCAAAATCCACAAATAACAGAATTTTACCTACACAGCTTTACACATTAATTTATTATACGTACTTGTTACGCATGCTGGACAATAACGCCGCTTTCTCGACATGTCACTTTATATAGCTATTTATATAGTTATAAACCCTACATAAGGATTTTCTTTTTTATTTCTACTTTTAGATCGTTAAGGAAGTCTTTCATAATATCTACTCACTCAAATTAAATCACTTTTATCTTTCTTATTTTTTTCCTCAATACGCATAGAACACATTCTTACCCCCCCCCACGATTTACAAGGATTCTCTATTTTTTTCAAGAAGAATATAACCCCCTCTTTTTAAAAGTTTTTCATTTTATTACTTTTATAGCTTTACACATGCTTTTATGATGTCTATAAACTTGTACTATTCTGCTTTAATTTCATTCTCATAAAGGTAATCACATGCGTTTTAACATAAAAACATCTTTAAGCCTTTTACCAGTTTTTATCAGTCTCACAGGATGCGTTACCCCTGGTAAAGACAACCGCCCTGACGTTTATATGGCGAACCAGGTCAACCAACGGCAATTGTCATCTGTTGTCACTATTTTAGCGATTTCGCCTATACAGGTCAAAGTTAATAACGAGAAAAACCGCCGTGCAGCACAAATTATTGGCGGTATAGCGGGCGCCGCTATTGGCGCAGGACTTGGAACCGAATTTGGTGGTTCTGCTCTTCTTGGTGGGCTGGGTGGACTTGGCGGTGAAGGGCTTGGTGTCGCCACAGGCTCTCTTGTACGTAACACAACTTTTGTTGACGGCGTTTCTATTACCTATGAACAAGGAAATCACACCTATAGTTCTGCACAAATCGGGCATAGATGTGAATATAAACTAGGCAAAGCCATTATGATTCAGTCCACGCCAACAGAGACACGGATTCAACCGAATAGCACATGTGAATAGTACAGACAAATAGCACAGCTATAAAGATCTTTTATTTTCTCTTACCAAAACACACCCCGTATAAAATGGAGAGACTTTCTTATGAAAAATATCGCTTTATTTGTTTTTCTTTTCATTATTCCCCATTTGGCATGGGGGCAACCTTCTATGCAAAAACAGATCGACGCTGTTTATGCAGCGCAACAACGTAACGAAGAAGCCCTCAAAAAACAACAACAAAAAGAGGAAGAGCGCCAAGCGCGTGATGAAGCCTATCAAGAAAAATTACGTGACTTAACCCTTCAATCACGTGCACTTGATGTTGAAGCTAAAAAAATAACTGTCTTACGTATGGGTGCGACCGTTAATGATACCGATCAAAACCCTAATCCTTCTAACCTCCAGACAATAAAAACAAATTCCCCCTCAAATGAGGGGATATCTCCTCCTGCCGTATCATCACCTGTAAAAAAAGAAATGACGGAAACGCCTGCTCCCCTAACGCCAATAACAGCGATGAAAATGCCCCCTCTCAAACAGGGTTTATCGACAACAAAAAAGACAGAACCTACCCCTTAAACCTCTGTTTAGGGTTATCCATAGGTGATATTACGTGATATTAAAATGAGATTCTATTGGAATTTTATTAAAAGTGGTGAGCCGGGAGGGATTCGAACCCTCGACCATTCGATTAAAAGTCGAATGCTCTACCGACTGAGCTACCGGCTCACACAAGAAGAAATCCCTTACACCTTAAAGATATAGGGATAAGCACAACAATAAGAGGCTAGACTGTTTCTAACAAAAATTGTCGAAACCGTCAACGCTTTTCTCTCTTGATTCCTTATTGCTCAGAACTCTTATAGCCTATTTCAAAATCTTTTTCTACCCTTTATTTTCATCCCTCAACTCAGAACAAATAAAAAAGAGAAAAAACCTTTAAGCCATATCCCCCAACTAAAAAGAAAAGAGGACTCTTTTACCATTCGAGACCTCCTTTCCTTGAGACTTCTTACTCCTTTTTTTTTTAAAAAAAAGGGGGGGGTATATCCATTTACTAAACTTATAGCGCCTACGATTTTGTTAAAGCTGTGACGAGTTGAGGCACAACATCAAACAAATCCGCAACCATGCCGTAATCCGCTGCCTGAAAAATAGGCGCTTCAGGGTCTTTATTCACGGCAACAATCACGCGGCTATCTTTCATACCGGCGAGATGTTGAATAGCCCCCGAAATACCAAAAGCCATATAGAGTTCAGGCGCAACAATCCGCCCCGTTTGCCCGATTTGGCACTCGTTGGAAACAAAACCCGCATCAACAGCCGCACGAGAGGCACCAATCGCTGCCCCTAAAATATCTGCCAATGGGTCAAGAATATGGAATTTTTCTTCACTTTGCATACCGCGTCCGCCAGAGACAACAACTCGCGCCGCTTCTAAATCAGGACGTTTTGAGTCCGTTAAATGTACTGCTTCAAAACGGGAAAAATCTGCTTCCGTTCCCTTTTCGTCCGCCACATTTTCTATGGTCGCTGATCCGCCTTGTGTTGCGGCAGCATCAAAGGCAACCCCACGAATCGTTAGCACTTTTTTTGCATCTGTTGAACGTACGGTTGCTAAGGCATTCCCCGCATAAATAGGACGTATAAATGTATCTTTTTCTATGACCGCCACTACATCGGGGATAGGTTGCACGTCTAAAAGAGCGGCAACGCGCGGTAAAACATTTCTGCCTACTGCATTTGCAGCCGCGATAATATGGTCATATTGAGAAGCCAAAGACACAATCAAAGAGGCAAGCGGTTCTGCAAGAAAATGCTCATAGGCTGCCCCTTGGGCATGGAGTACACGCGTTACTCCTGCTATAGAAGCAGCTGCCTGTGCCACAGAAGCATCTCCCACCACAAGCCCATGCACCTCGCCTAAATCTGCTGCAGCTGTCACAGCTGAAAGAGCTGCTTTTTTAATGTGACCATTTTCGTGATCAAGAAGAACAAGTGCCGTCATATTTAGAGAACCTTTGCTTCGTTGCGAAGTTTTTCCACCAATTCAGAAACAGACTCAACTAAAACGCACGCCTTTTTATTTGCAGGTTCTGCCACAGAGAGTATTTGAAGGCGTGGCATCATATCAACGCCTAAATCTGCTGCGTTGAGGGTTTCAATCGGTTTCTTTTTTGCTTTCATGATATTCGGTAAAGTCGCATAACGCGGTTCATTAAGGCGCAAATCCGCCGTTATGACAGCAGGTAATTTTAAGGATAACTCTTCAAGTCCTCCATCAATTTCACGATGTACGCGTGCACGGTTTTCGGCAATCTCAATTTTACTAACAAATGTTGCCTGTGCCCAACCAAGTAAGCCTGCTAACATTTGCCCTGTTGCGTTCATATCATCATCAATAGCTTGTTTACCCAAAATCACCAAATGAGGCTGTTCCTTCTCAACAAGTTTCATTAAAACTTTGGCAACCGCTAACGGTTCTGGACTCTCTTCTGAAAGCACCAAAAGCGCTCGATCTGCACCCATAGCCATAGCTGTGCGCAATGTTTCTTGGGCTTGTTGAACTCCAATAGACACAACAACAACTTCCGACGCAATCCCTTTTTCACGCAGGCGTACAGCTTCCTCTACAGCGATTTCATCAAAAGGATTCATCGACATTTTAAGGCCTGCGGTTTCAACACCACTACCATCAGATTTAACACGGGGCTTGATATTAAAATCAACAACCCGTTTCACAGGAACAAGTATTTTCATCATTTCCCTCGTTCGTTTTATTTTACCCTCTGAACCATGTCTGCGCTCATCTTCTACATGCCTACAGGATAATTTGGTCCATTACCGCCTTCAGGCACTGTCCATGTTATATTTTGCGTCGGGTCTTTTATATCACATGTCTTACAATGGACACAGTTTTGCGCGTTAATGTGTAATGTTGGTGCCTTTTCTTCATCAAGAACTTCATAAACCCCCGCTGGACAATAACGCGTTTCAGGCGCTTTAAAAACGTCCCAATTAACAGTTTTCCATAAAGAAGAACTTTTTAAGCACAAGTGTACGGGTTGATCTTCCTCATGATGTGTTGCAGACAAAAAGACCGATGACAATCGATCAAATGTCAGCGTCCCATCGGGTTTTGGATAAAACGGCTTTTGACAAAGTGAGGCAGCGCGAAGAGTTTCATGATCTGCATGACGGAAATGGAGTGTCCACGGTGCGCGACCTTTAAAAACCATTGTATCCAACGCCGCATATAACGCCCCCGCACGCATACCAAAACGCGCAAATGCTGGACGAATATTCCGCACAGCGTGTAATTCTTGCCACAACCAAGAATGCCGCACGCGATCGGTAAAGGTTGCCGGCTCAACCCGCTGTGTGGCATAGGCATCCGCCACAGCTTCTGCGGCTAACATGCCTGATTTCATTGCCGTATGGGTACCTTTAATTTTCGGCACATTCAAAAAGCCAGCTGAATCTCCAATGAGCGCCCCCCCCGGGAAAGTAAGCCGTGGAATACATTGTAGCCCCCCTTCTGACAAAGCACGTGCACCATAGGCAATACGCCGTCCCCTTTCTAAAGAACGACGAAACACAGGATGCAATTTTACCCGTTGCATCTCTTCAAAAGGAGAAAGCCATGGATTTGTATAATCCAACCCCACAACGAACCCATATGAAACAAGATTTTTACCAAAGTGATAGAGCCACGCCCCGCCATAGGTACGATCATCCATAGGCCAGCCAAAACTATGTTGTACCAAACCCGGGCGATGATTTTCTGCCGGAATTTCCCAAACTTCTTTAATACCAAGCCCATAGGTTTGCGGGTCAGCGCCCTGATTTAAGCCATAATGCGCAATAATCTTTTTTGTGAGAGAACCACGACACCCCTCTGCAAAAAGCGTATAATGAGCACGTAAATCAACACCAGGTTGAAAATCGGGCTTGTGTTTACCATCACGTCCAATACCCATATCTCCCGTACGGATTCCAACGACACGATTTTTCTCAATAATCACATCTGCCCCTGCAAATCCGGGGAAAATATCCACGCACAACGCTTCGGCTTGTGTCGCCAACCACCGACAAAGCGCGCCAAGACTAACAACATAATTCCCGTGATTCGCTAAATAAGGCATCACTTTATCAAGCATAGGAATACGCATTTGCCCTGTCGGTGTAAGATAGAACATCTCCTCAGTAGTCACAGGTGTTTCTAAAGGAGCCCCCTGTTTTTGCCAATCAGGCAATAATTCGGCTAATGCTCGCGGTTCAATGACGGCACCTGAAACAATATGCGCCCCGATTTCACTTCCTTTTTCAATGACGCACACGCTTATTTCTGAAGAGAGTTGCCGTAAACGAATAGCCGCCGCTAACCCTGCCGGTCCCCCCCCAACAATAACGACATCATAAATAAGTGACTCACGTTCAGAGTCATTGATATTTTCTTCTGTCATATTTTCCTCAGTTTATTTTCCCTAGTTTATTTTTCTTAAGCATATTTTTACTCTTTTACGCTAACTCTTTCACTATGATGGATCGGCACTACGATGGCTTAGCACTAATGGCTTGGTATTTTCATCTTTAACGTGTCTCACATGTTTAACGTGATCTTTTGCTTTTAAATTCTTTCAGAACACCATCAAAATACACTTTTCATAAGGCGCCTTACAATAATTTTTCATAGAATCATGATAAAATAGTATTGGTTCCACCTTGGTTGTTTCTTTGGAATCCGTTAAGAGATTCTCACTTCAAAAATACTCCTGTTGACATATTCAAAATCACTAAAGTTACTTTTCAACATTCTTTTTAATCATTAGAAATACGTATAGAAACACACGGATTAAGCTCGCGGGCCAAAAGCGAGTTCATGCACAGCACGCCACGTTTCATCAACAAAATTGATAATGAGGGTACGGCGCACACCTTTCATAGGACGACGTACAAAACCATGCCACGTGTTTTGTGCAGGCACAAATAACACACCCGAATTAAAATGCCCCGATGCGCGTACAACAGGAGTACCGTCCGGCATCATTAAATCGGTTCCCCATGTATGGGCGTCTTCTCCTACCGACAAAGCAACAAGCAAGGTCAATTTTTTTGCCCCAATATCGGTATGGGGTTCGAGCCAAAACCCTTCTTGATCAAGGCAAAGTTCTAACCGCAACGCGGCTTTCTCTAAAACCACCCCACAAACGCGCTCAAAGACTTGGCGCATTGGGTCTGCATTCAAATGACAAGCAAGCGAATCGATTCGATAATCCTGCCTCCGTTCTTTTTCTGTCACAAAAACCCGAGACGCGTTGCGCGTTTCACGCCGTCCGCCAACATCACCCGCCACAGCCCAACGCCCCGGGTTCCAATCTATCAGCGCCTCACAAGCAGGACGGGGCAAAACATCCTCAAGGCACCAATGTGTAAAAGGATAGTCTTTCGGCGGTGTGTGGGTGAGCACATTTGGTAAAGAAAAAACAAAAGAAGGGGAGGAGAAATTTTGTGGTTCTTTCACCATGTTCACCATAAAGCAACGTTTTCTCCCTTATAAACTCTGATTATTTTAGTGACTTGAACTATTTATCTATTTTCATCAATTTTAACAAAAAAGACACGTCACTTTCATAACATTTTATAAAATAGATTTAACACATGTATAGATTAAGTATAGGTAAGATCATGAGCTCGCCATCTATTTTAGTCGTTTTAGGTATAACGACACTATGACACTTAAGGCTTAAGCGTTCAACCCGACCTTACTACCCTTTTTTTAAGAGACTACCATAGCAATCTAAAAACACAAAGACACAAAGTCTCCCTTCAACAAACTTATTATGCTCATTGTTGCATTTCGTTGTGCTAAAACTATCTACCATTAACGTTGTGCGTGGAGTTATTTTGTTTGGTGATGGGGGGGGTAGTGTTTTGGAGAACGACCCTGTGTTTGAGGTTTAGGTGTTTGAGGGTGCAGGGGGAGAGTTTTTCCAAAATGAGCAGGCATTTCAAGCCCCAGCGCTTCAGCTATTTTCGTTAAAGCCTCTGGCGTAGGATT
>JAFVHT010000020.1 GCA_017474285.1 Acetobacter sp. | reverse complement strand
TCCACTCTCTTTCAATGAAGAACGAAGCCCTTTCCCATCAACCGCAGAAAAACGCTCCACATCCTTTACGTGTTTGTTCACTCTATAAAACGTCTCTAATCTTTCCGTAGAACGATCCAAATTGATTAAAACCTTTCGCATTAAACTCTCTCTTTTCATTCATTTATTTATTAAAGTTTTAATTTATTTAATAAAGTTTTACAAACATTATACTGCGTTAACTATAGAATATCTGGCTTATATCCCCATCATGAACAACAAGTGGTGGTGTACAAATATAGGCCTCCATCTCTGGATAAAGTGCTGCCATCGGAATATCTATTCCCTCACTCCACACGCCACTTACCGCCCGAAGGGGAAAGCAAAACTCTAAAAATTTCTTTGCACCTTTTGGTGAAATGCTATAACAGAATAAACCCAATACCCTTATTACTTTAAAAAGGTTTCCTGTAACATGCCTTTCAGTCCATAAATGCACCTTTTCCTGTAAAAGAGTCTGATCAAATTCCGTAGCACAATAAAGGTCAGAACGTTGCTCATAAACAATAGGTTTACGACAATTATACCCCCACAAAATAATGTCCCATGTTTCGGGGAGAGTTTTTAAAAGCCTCTTATGTTCCTCTTCAAAATTCTTACAAAAAACAGCATCATCTTCTATAACAGTTCTACCCCCCCCCGATGAAATCGCGAGTCGCCATTGCTCCGCATGGCTTAACGCACACCCTAGCGCACCGTCCGTATAATCTACATTTCCATACTCTAATAATAACCCACTTTGTTTTAACGGCTGACGTAACCCCTTCCCCTCAATCGCCGAAAAACGTTCTACACCTTCTATATGTTTATTTACTCGATAAAATGTCTCTAAACGCTCCGTAGAACGATCTAAATTGATGAGAACTTTTTTCATTGAAAAACCTCTTAATTGGTTTTCGTGAGACTGAAACTCCTCATAATCTAATAGGTTGTAGGAGGGCCAATAACATCATAAGCATTACTACCTGCCGGCGGACCTGGAGGAGGGGCATTTCCTACAACAATGGGAATCATGGTATCAAGAGTAGGTCCTAATTCACGCGCACTAATAGCTGTACCCATAGCCCCGTTACACCCTGCCCCCATAGCGTAAAGCATTTTTCCTGGTTTAAGCATATTTGCCACACGCACTGCTTCACCTGGAGAAAGATGGATAACAGCATGATTTTTAAGAATAACGCCAGCAATACGACCATCCATCGTATAAAGAGGCATCCATATCTCACCATGTAGAATAAGATCAGGTCCTGCTATGATTTCAGGCGAATATTGGGGCATAGTAATAAACGTATCGCGCACACTACGACCATTTGGCCCGATCACTTCAAAAGCACGTATAACAGGAATATTACCGCCTTTTAAGCCCCGTACTTGCACTACATCGCCTGGTTTAATCACACCAGCAAAAGCATAACCTTCTTCTGGTGTTACAAAGACCTGATCCCCCCCTTCAAGAATAAACCCGATAACAGCCCCACCAGGGGATAATAAAAACTGAATAACTTTTCCTGTAAAAAGATGTAGAGGCGTAAGGTCATACACGCCATGCCCTGCTTCCACTTTTGGTGTCTTTGCAGTTTGGTTCGCAGGCTGTGATGCAGCATGAGAAGAAGAAGATTTTCCAGAGACAGCTGCATAGCTCGTAGTACTCACCATAGCAACAGAAAACGGCAGTAATGTTACAAAGATAAGAAATTGACGACGCATAGATCAACCACCCGCAAAAACGTTTCTACCCCTCACGGCTATACCGAACGATACTAACGACACTAAGAGGGGAAAACATTAGTTTATGCATTATAAAGTAAGAACATAAAAGACTTTTTCTAAAAAACACATAGAAATATCTTTTACTTTCTCATAAGAAACCACTATTTTGACACAACTTAAAACATTCCCGCCACTTATATTCACTTATATTATAGAAATACCATTTTTCATTTAGTGACGGAAATGGCGCATACCTGTAAAGACCATAGCCACTCCCGCAGCGTCAGCTGCAGCAATAACCTCATCATCACGAATAGAGCCACCGGGCTGAATAACAGCGGTTGCACCCGCTGCAATCACTGTTTCTAAACCATCAGCAAAGGGAAAAAACGCATCTGAAGCAACAACAGACCCTTGTGTTAATGGTGTCTCTTGCCCAGCAGCACGCGCTGCCTGACCGCTTTTAATAGCAGCAATACGTGCCGAGTCAACACGACTCATTTGCCCTGCCCCAATCCCAACTGTTGCCTGATTCTTTGCATAAACAACAGCATTAGACTTTACATGTTTGGCTACGCGAAACGCAAATAAGAGATCTTCTATTTCATGGCTTGACGGTGCTCTTTGAGTCACAACCCGTAATTCTTCACGCATGATAGACCCGTTATCTCGTGTCTGAACTAAAAAGCCTCCAGCAACAGAGCGCACAACAGTACCCCCTACAGAAACATCAGGTAACCCACCTGTTACTAAGACACGCAAATTTTTCTTATGAGCAAGTAACGAGCGTGCTTCTTCATCTACATCTGGGGCAACAACCACTTCAAGAAAAAGGGTAGAAATTTTTTCTGCTGTTTTAACATCTAGTTTACGGTTAAAAGCAACAATACCACCAAACGCCGAAACAGGATCACATTTTAAGGCTTCATCCCATGCCTGCGCGAGTGTTTTCCCTATCGCCACACCACATGGGTTCGCATGTTTCACAATAACCACAGCAGGTTTATCAAACTCCGCCACAAGTTCAAAGGCTGCATCAGTATCATTGATATTGTTATAAGAGAGTATTTTCCCTTGAATTTGCGTTGCCGTTGCAACCCCCAATCGCTGAGTGCTATCACGATAAAACGCCGCTTGTTGGTGTGAGTTTTCACCATAACGCAAGTCGTGATATTTCTTGCCAACCAAAACAAAATTCTCACCAAAGGTTTGTTTTGTTAGCTGATCACTTCTTTGTTGAGCAAACCAAGTCGCAATATTCGAATCGTAAGCTGCTGTATGCGCATAGGCAATACCTGCCCAATGTTTACGCATTTCGAGTGTTGTTCCTCCCTGATCTAATGCTTCAGTAAGGCTATTATATTGAATCGGATCTGTTAGAATCACTACATGACTATAGTTTTTTGCTGAAGCCCGAATCAAAGCAGGACCACCAATATCAATATTTTCAATACAGGTTTCCGCTTCTGCACCGGAAGCCACCGTTTCTTCAAACGGATAAAGATTAACAACAACTAAATCAATCGGCTTAATGTTATGTTCTTTCATCTGTGCACAATGCTCTGGCACATCGCGACGTCCTAAAATACCACCATGAATTTGCGGCACTAAAGTTTTAACACGTCCATCAAGAATTTCTGGAAACCCTGTATAATCCGATACCTCTGTAACAGAAATACCCACATCCAGCAGTGTTTTAGCAGACCCTCCTGTTGAAAGAATTTCCACCCCATGCGCGCTCAAATTACGCGCAAGTTCTAATAAACCTGTTTTATCAGAAACAGAAATCAACGCACGTCGAATAGGTAATAATGTTTCACTCATAAGAAACCTTTCACAGGACTAAAAAACACAATAAGAAATTTTATATCATTTGAATATGTCACTAACGGCGGATAAATGTCCAATATAAAGGCTGACGTCCTGCCGCAAGAGCTTTCGCTTCATACCGTGTTGGAACCCACCCCTCTGAGGGTCTCACAGTTTGTGGCTTTGATACCTCAAAATAAGGCTGATGCGCCATAACTTCTTGCACCCAATTCTGGTAGACAGGATCATCACTTGCTACGTGCCATATCCCCCCAGATTTCAACACACGTGCCATTAAAGTAATATTTTGTGGGTGTATAAACCGCCGCTTTGCATGCCGCGCTTTAGGCCACGGATCAGGAAACATTAAAAATGCCTTGTCTAACACAGCTTCAGGAAGTACCCTAAGCACCTGACGCGCATCTTCATCCCAAAGGCGTAACATAGCTGGTATTACCCCTGTAGCCTCTCCTCCTACTGGCACGAGACGACTAAGAAGGGAGCATATCCCATCACGAAAAACTTCGGAAGCAATATAACCGACGTTAGGGTGTGCCTGCATCTGCCCGAGAACATGTTCCCCACCACCAAAACCCACTTCAAACCAAATTTGTTGTGGTTTTTGATCAAATAAAGAAACAACATGCCCTATTTGATCCAAAGAGAGACGTATACGAGGTAATGTTTCTTCTAATAATTTCTTCTGGCGTGGACGTAAGCAGTGACCGTGTTGTCTACCATATAGACGATCAGGCTGCGGCTTAACAAGAACATTGCTAGATGCACGTTCTTGCTCACCCGCATTCATCTTTCTAACCTGTTTTTCAACACCTATTTTCAACGATTAAGAGCCGAACGTAAAGAATCGACCAAATCTGTACGCTCCCACGTAAAAGTATCCCGTATATCATCAGGTATACGACCAAAATGACCATAAGCTGACGTCACAGCATAAATCGGACGATTAAGACGCAAATGTTTACGAATACCACGCGGCGTTAAATCCATAACATCACGCAGAATTTTCTCTAAAATTGTCTCATCAACATCTTTACCTGTTCCCTCTAAATTAACATAGAGAGAGAGGGGATGAGAAACACCAATAGCATAGGAAATTTGGATCGTGCAGCGATCAGCCAATCCAGCAGCAACAACGTTTTTCGCTAAATACCGACAAGCATAGGCTGCCGAACGATCAACTTTTGTAGGATCTTTACCAGAAAAGGCACCACCACCATGCGGAGCTGCCCCACCATATGTATCAACAATAATTTTACGCCCTGTCAGACCACAATCACCATCAGGACCACCAATTACAAAAACACCCGTGGGATTAGCATAAAATTCAGTCTCAGGCGGCATCCACCCATCAGGTAAAACATCACGCGTTATGCCTAATAATCTCTCCCGTAAAAGAGACTGATCAACCCCCTCATTATGTTGCGTAGAGATCACAATAGACGTTGCCCCAACAGGACGACCATTGACATAACGCAAAGTGACTTGGCTTTTGGCATCGGGTTGCAAATCAATAACACGCTCATCTCCCTCAGAGCGCAAATCACGAATACGATGCAAAATACGATGCGCATAATAAAGCGGCGCTGGCATAAGGGTATCGGTCTCGTTAGAAGCGTAACCGAACATAATCCCTTGATCCCCTGCACCTTCATCTTTATTCGCGGTGCTATCTACCCCAATTGCAATATCTGCAGATTGCGCATGAAGATAATTAGCAGCCTCAGCACACCGCCAAGAAAACCCTTGTTGATCATAGCCTATATCTTTTACAGCTTCACGTGCACGCTCAATCAAATCTTCAGATGTCACAGAAGCAGGACCGCGCACCTCACCTGCCAAAACAATACGATTCGTTGTTACTAATGTCTCACATGCAACACGCGCCTCTGGATCTGCTGCAAGATACGCATCTAAAACAGTATCACTAATCCGATCAGCAACTTTATCAGGATGTCCTTCTGAGACAGACTCCGAAGTAAACAAAAAATCGCCATTTCTACGCATAATGATGTCGTTCACTCCACAATATGTTGTACAAGAAAAAACTAGTAAACGTTTTTCCAGCTAAGAAAAATACGGTACCTTATGGCGGAATAGCAACGCATAGTCAAGAATATCTTTCATTTCATATCTCTACAAACACAACAACACGTCACTGCTCTTATAATGGAGGGAGTCCCAAAACATCCTCCATACCATATAGCCCTGGTGTATGCCCTTGAACCCAACAAGCAGCACGCACAGCGCCTGTTGCAAAAACACGCCTATCAAAAGCCTTATGGATCAAAGTAATTTCCTCTTCTGCAGATGTGAAAACAAGTTCATGTTCACCAACAATCTGCCCTCCACGCACTGCAGAAAACCCAATTGCTCCATCACGCCGCGCGCCACAATGACCATCACGCCCACTTTCACGCACATCAGACAAAACAACGCCACGACCTTGCGCCACAGACTCCCCAATCGCTAATGCCGTACCCGATGGCGCATCAACTTTTTGGCGATGATGTCTCTCTATAATCTCTGCGTCATAAGAATCAGCCGGTAAAGCACGCCCCATCATCAAAGCAAGACGTCGCACCAATGCGACACCTGGGGAAAAATTAGGCGCATAGACCACCGCTATTTGTTCTGACACAGACCGCAACACTTTCTGTTGTGTTTCTGCTAAACCTGTTGTTCCTAATACCCAGGCGATACCATGCTTTGCCAAAATCTGCCCATGCGTTATAACCGTATCAACATGTGTAAAATCAATAACAACGTCACTGACCGTAGCTAATTCTGCCATATCCGCAAATAAAGGAACCCCAGAAAGAGAGCCAGAAAGAGAAGATTCTTTCATTTGTCCTAACTGACGAGTTGTTCCTCCAGAAAGAGTACAGCCAGCAGTCCGCACCTCTTCAACGAGCAAACGACCAACACGACCTGTCACCCCAGCAATACCAATACGCATGATTTTCTATGTTCCTGTAAAGAAATTCTGTATTCGTTGAAACCAACTCGCATGTTCTGGACTATGTTTAGCGTCCTCCCCCGCCTCTTTTTCAAACTCCTCCAAGAGTTCACGTTGGCGTTTCGTTAAATGTTGAGGCGTTTCCACTGCCACATCAACATACATATCCCCCCTAGCACTAGAATGTAATACCGTAAAACCTTTACCACGCAAACAGAAACGAGCGCCTGTTTGTGTCCCAGAAGGGATTTTCATACGCACACGACTCCCATCTATAACAGGCACATCAATCTCTGATCCGAGAGCCGCTTGCGCCATTCTTAATGGAATACGGCAATACATATTCGCACCATCACGTTGGAAAAGACTATGTTCTTTCACAGAGACATGAACATATAAATCACCCGCAGGCATACCATTTGCCCCGGCATCTCCGTCGCCTGATTTACGAACACGCATTCCATTTTCAATGCCAGCAGGAATTTGAACAGACACAACGCGTTCTTGTTCTACGGTACCTTCACCACGACAAACTGAACAAGGATCTTTGATAGTACGACCAGCACCATGACAACTCGGACAAGAACGCTCCACAATAAAGAACCCTTGTTGCACACGAACTTTTCCAGCACCATGACAACTTGGACAAGTTTGCACCCCATCAGAGCCACTTTTTGAACCCGTTCCAGAGCATTCCTGACACGCCACACGAGATTTAACCCGTATATCTTTTTGTGTGCCTGTAAATGCCTCTTCTAACGTAATTTCGATATAAGCTTGAACATCGTTACCACTGTTTGGCTGACCACCTCGACGTCCCCCCATTTTATCGCCAAACATTTGTTCAAAAATATCGCCTAAACCGCCTCCAAAGCCACCAAAATCAAAATTAGAAAAATCAAACCCACCAGGGCCACCCGCCCCTCCTTCAAAAGCAGCATGACCAAATTTATCATAAGCCGCACGTTTCTGTTCATCTTTAAGAACATCATAGGCTTGATTAATATCTTTAAATTTCGCTTCAGCCTCTTTATCACCCTGATTACGATCTGGATGGTATTTCATAGCCAATTTGCGATAAGATTTTTTAATTTCGTCAGCAGAAGCTGTTTTAGAAACCTCAAGAACTTCGTAATAATCAAGCCGTGCGGCCATTGACATTCTCCAGAAGCTGCCTATAACAGCACAGCCTCTTTTTTATTAAAGAAAGAGCGTCCATAAAATACGGACGCCCAATAACAACAAAACAAGGGTAGCCATAAACCAACATTATGCTTTTATAGCTACCCTCAACAACTTACGCCCGATTAGGATTTTTTATGATCGCCGACTTCTTCAAATTCAGCGTCAACAACATTTCCCTCATCAGATTTAGCACTTTCAGAAGCATTTGCAGATTGTGCTTGCTCTGCTTTATAAGCTGCTTCCCCTATTTTCATAGCAACTTGCGTGAGATGCTCTGTCGCTTCTTTTAAGACCTTTGCGTCTGCCCCTTCCAAAGCAGATTTAACAGCAGCAATCGCACTTTCTGCCTCACTTTTTTCAGAAGTAGAAATTTTATCACCAACCTCTTTAAGAGATTTCTCCGTCTGATGAACAAGAGCTTCAGCATTATTGCGGACTTCAACAAGTTCCCGTTTAGCTTTATCGGCTTCTGCGTTGGCTTCTGCGTCTTTGACCATTTTTTCGATATCAGTATCAGACAAACCACCAGAGGCTTGGATTTTAATTTGTTGTTCCTTACCCGTTGCTTTATCTTTTGCAGAAACCGAGACAATACCGTTTGCATCAATATCAAACGTCACTTCAATTTGTGGCACACCACGTGGTGCAGAAGGAATCCCTGTAAGATCAAAATTACCCAGCAGTTTATTATCTGCTGCCATCTCGCGCTCACCTTGATATACCTTAATCGTCACAGACGTCTGATTATCTTCCGCTGTAGAAAACACTTGGCTCTTTTTTGTAGGAATAGTCGTATTACGATCTATCAAACGCGTAAACACACCCCCAAGCGTTTCAATCCCCAAAGAAAGCGGCGTAACATCAAGCAGAAGAACATCTTTAACATCCCCCTTAAGTACACCCCCTTGAATTGCTGCACCAATCGCCACAACCTCATCAGGATTAACATTACGCGCAGGGTCTTTACCAAAAAACGCTTTAACAGCCTCAATCACTTTAGGCATACGCGTCATATCACCAACCAGAATAACCTCTTCAATATCAGAGGCACTCAAATCAGCATCTTTTAACGCCGATTTACACGGTTCCAACGTCCGTTGTATTAAATCCTCTACCAAACTTTCAAGTTTCGCACGGGTTAATTTAAGAACCAAGTGTTTAGGACCAGACGCATCTGCTGTAATAAAGGGCAGATTGATTTCTGTTTCCATAGAAGAGGAAAGTTCAATTTTCGCTTTCTCACCCGCTTCTTTTAAGCGTTGTAACGCAAGTTTATCTTGACGAAGATCTATACCCTGATCACGCTTAAACTCACTTACAAGAAAATCAATAACACGATTGTCAAAGTCTTCCCCACCTAAAAACGTATCCCCGTTGGTAGATTTAACCTCAATAACACCGTCTGAAATTTCTAATATAGAAACGTCAAACGTTCCACCACCAAGGTCATACACTGCAACAGTGCCACTTCCCTTTTTCTCCAACCCATAAGCAAGTGCCGCTGCTGTTGGCTCATTGATAATACGCAACACTTCT